>JAYUXQ010000172.1:0-5368 GCA_043752905.1 Nannocystis sp.
GAGGAAGTTCCGCAGTGGCTGGCACGGCTCGACGATGCCGGTCATCAGGCCGCCCTCGACGGTCATGTTGGTGAGGACGCTGAGCTCGTCGACATCCCACTGGTCGAGGCCGGCGCCGCCGATCTGGATCACGCAGGTGTCGGTCGGGGACTGGCGCCAGTGCTCCTCGCGGAAATAGGGGTCGCCGATCAGGTGGAGGATCAGGTCCTTGGGGGTGACGATGCCGCGGGCGTCGCCCTCGACGACGATCCGGACGGTCTTGGGGACGGTGACGGGGATGAGACCGGTGCGCAGGGCGAAGCTCATCGCGGTCGAGCCGACGCCGAAGGCGAAGGCGTTGAGGACCCCGGCGGTGGGGGTGTGCGAGTCGGTCAGGACGATGATCGTGCCGGGCAGGGCGTAGTCCTCGACGACGATCCGGTGACACACGCCGGCCTGGTACTTCTGGCCGGGGCCGTGCACGCGGATGCCGTTCTTGTCGCAGGCGACGATCATCTCGTCGCGCAGCTGGCGGGCCGAGGCGAGGCGCTGGCCCTTGACCCGCAAGGGCACGGTCGGCTGGTCGATGAGGACGAAGTGATCCTCGAAGGCGGCGGCCAATTCAGGGTTGCGGACCGGCGTGTTGCCCCACTCCTGCTCGTAGAGGGCCATGACCATGCCGCCGGTGTACTCGTGGAAGCCGCGAAAGCCGACCTCGCACAATACCTGGTCGCCCGGGGCGACGGCGGCGATGCCGAAGGGCTTGCCGTCGCCGGTCCAGGTGCGCGCGGCGATGATCTTCTCGGTGCAGTTGAGCGGGCGCGGGGCGGGGTCGGTGCGGTAGGTCGGGCCGACCTCGCCGGCGAGCAGCCTGGTGCCGTAGTGGAGGAGGCCGCCGTCGCGGACGACGGCGCGGAAGAAGTCCGGCAGGGCCTCGGCGAGCCCGGCGATGTCGATGTCCTCGCCGGCCCGCAGGCGGTCGACGACGGTGAGGTCCGTCGTGAAGGGCAGGCCGCTATACACCATGTTTTCTTGGAAAATTCGCTGGAACGATCGGGCGACGACGAGCTCGATGCCGGCGCCCTGATGGGCGACGACGGCGACCTCGCGGCTGCTGCCGGAGCCGTAAGCGTCGCCGCCGACGACGACCTGAAAGCCGCCGCTCTTGATGCTGTCCCTGGCGACGACCTCTTTGAAATTCTCGAGGAAGTACGGGCCCAGGATGTCGCCGGTGTAGCCGAGCGTGCACGCGGCGCCAGAGATCATGCCGTCGGTGTTGACAGCGAAGTTGAGCGGCGGGGCGGCGTCGGCCCGGACGTCGAGGTCTCGCCCGGAGAGCTGCATGCGCAGCAGTTCGGGGTCGTCGGTCAGCCAGAGGATCCGTCCGCGAAGCTTCATCGAACCTGGGGTTAGCACCCACGCGACTGCACCCACAAGGCCGGAAGTGCCCCCGCGGCGGTCATGGAGGGTGGCCTTTGTCACCCGCGGGGGTCGCTGTGGCGCGTGGTGGGGCCTGGTGGTCAGGGCCGCCCCCCGTGCTAAGGTCCGCGCCCGATGCTCGTTTCTCGCCTCGTCCTCGTCCTCGTCGGTGGCCTCGTGGCCACCGCCTGCAACAAGCCCACCGCCACCGATCCGCCGAACACGACGCCGGCCGATTCCGGCAATGGTTCCTCGGCGCCGGCCGACGCCGATCCGGCGACCGTGACGGCGCTGGGCGCGGCGCTCGCGGGGGACCATCGCTCGGCCGACAACAAGGCCCGCGACCCGTACCGTCACCCGGAGCAGACCCTCCTGTTCTTCGGGCTGCGCCAGGACATGACGGTCGTCGAGCTGTGGCCGGGCGGCGGCGGGTGGTTCACCGAGGTGCTGGCGCCGGTGCTGCGCGAGCGCGGCAAGCTGATCGTCACCAACTTCGACACCAGCGGCCCGGCCGACAGCTACCAGACCAAGAACGGGAACAAGTACAAGGACAAGCTGGCGGCCAACCCGGCGGTCTACGACAAGGTCGAGGTGGTGACGTTCAAGGACCCCAAGGCGCTGAGCCTCGCGCCGGACGGCACCGTCGACATGGTGCTGACCTTCCGCAATAGTCACGGCTGGGTCGAGGACGGCATCGAGGCCGACATCTACGGCGCGGCGTTCAAGGCGCTCAAGTCGGGCGGGGTGCTCGGGGTCGAGCAGCACCGCGCCAACCCGGGCCCGGTGGCGGACGCGAAGAAGCAGGCCGAGACGGGCTATCTGCCCGAGGAGTGGCTGGTCGAGCGCATCGAGTCGTTCGGCTTCAAGCTGGCCGGCAAGTCGGAGGTCAACGCCAACCCGAAGGACACCAAGGACTACGCCAAGGGCGTGTGGGCCCTGCCGCCGGCGCTGCAAAACGGCGAGACCGACAAGGCGAAGTACCAGGCGATCGGCGAGAGCGACCGCATGACGCTCAAATTCGTCAAGCCGTGAATCGCTACGGCGCGGGCAGGATCCAGCGCCGCGGCGCCAGGCTGTCCTGCTCGCGCGCGAGGTCGACGGTCGGGTCGATGAGCCGCGCGCCCGGGCGACCGTTGTAGGCGACGAAGGCGTCGGCCCGGACCTCCACTTCGGTCATGCCGCGCGCGGCGAACTCGGCGGCGATCGTGTGCGCGTGCTGGAGGATCATGTCCGGCGAGATCGCCATCTGCTTGGCCTGCTGCGAGGTCAGGGCGTCCTCGGGGTGGACGATGAAGCGGCGGCCGGTGACCGGATCGTGGACGCGGTAGGTGACGAGGCCGGTCTTCTCGACCAGCATGACGTTCCAGGCGAAGCGAAAGCCCTGCTCGGTCCAGCCGTGATCGCCGGGGTAGAGGTGGTGGCGCAAGGGGAGCAGGAGCTGCGCGGCGAAGTGCACGCCGAGCGCGAATACAAGGAGTGGTGAGGGGCTGGCCGGAGGGACAGGTGACATGTCCGCGGGGACAGGTCGGCCGAGAGCCCGCGCGAGCCGGCGCGGCCAGTCGGGCGGGAGGAAGATCAACGCCGAGGCGCTCATGATCCACGGGAACATGCCGATCGGGAACAGCATGCCAGTCAGGGCGTGGAAGCACAGCAGCGCGACGAATGCGAGGGTGCGGGTGCGGGGGTGCAGCAGTAAAAACGGGACGCCGAGGTCGAAGGCGGCGCCGGCCCAGCTCATCACGTAGGCGGTCTCGGGGCGGGAGAACAGCGGGCCGAGGACGGGGAAGTCGCCGTGCGCGGCGAGCCAGGTGCGCAGCGGCTGGGCGTGGAACAGCCAGTCGCCGCGTAGCTTGGCGAGGCCGGCGAAGAAGTAGACGAGCCCGACCTGCAGGCGCAGGACGTACAGGGCCCACGCGGGAGCCGGGCGATCACGACGGGTCGGGATGACGGCGAGCAGCAGCGCGAGGATGCTGACGAAATAGTAGTGGTTGAGGTACGCGGCCTGGTCGAGCAGCTCGACGTAGGTGAACAGGACGAACACCGCGAGCGCGGCGAGCCGCGGGTGCACGCCGAGCAGCAACCATATCGACGCGAGGGCGAGCGCGACGAAATGCAGGTACATGCCGACGCCCGGCCAGGGTCGGAGCCACTCGAAGCCGAAATACTTGAAGTGGTACGCCGGCTCGATGTACATGCTGGCGATCCAGCCGCGCGCGGCGAAGCGTATCGTCGAGGCCAGCAGCAGCGCGGCGAACAGCACGCGGAAGGCGACCAGCGAGGCGGGGTCGACGGCGCGGGCGAGGCTCCGACGCAGGCGGTGCATGCGAGGTCAGTCGCCGTCGTTGTCGCTGAGCATGAGGGTGACGCCGAGCAGGCTGGCGACGTCGAGCTTGATCAAGCGGCGCAGGGCGTCGATCTCGTCGCGGGCGGTCTGGACGGCGCTGCGGTCGGCGGTCAGGGCCTCGCCCAGCGGCGGCGGGATGGCTGCGAGTGCCGCGCGAGCGACGGCCAGCTGGGCGATGATGCGCTCGTCGAGGCCGGGGTTGCGGGCGGCGATGAGCTCGCCGAGGCCCGGTTCGCCGGCGGACTCGAGGTCGGCGCCGAGGTAGATCACGGCGAAGCCGTCGAGGTTCCTGGCGATGTCGAGCAGCGCGCCACCGCTGTGGAACGACTCGACGCGCGCGGGATCGGGGGCGCTGCCGGTGATGTTGCCGAGCGGGCGGTCGAGCTTCTCCTTGACCACGCGGTAGAGGTTCTCGATCGTGGCGTTGACGATCGCGTCGAGGCCGGCCTGCTCGCTGGTGTAGACGGCGCTGCCGTGACCGGCGGTGGCGAGGGCCTCGGCGTAGTCGCCGTGCCAGGCGTCGGCGATCTGGCCGGTGCGGCGCGCGATGTCCTGGGCGAGGGCGAGGGCGTAGGCGCAGCGCGGGGTGTTCGGCGTCGGAGGGGCGGGAAACAGCAGGTATTCGAGGGCCGGGATGCCCTTGGCGCCGGTGCCGAGCGTGTCGAGGTAGGCGAGGTCGATCGCCGGCGGAGCGGCGGCGATCTTGTCCTCGATCGTCGTGGTGCGGACCGGCCAGAAGTCGAGGGGGTCGACCTGCATCTGCTCGATCACGGGGCCGATGACGAACGCGGCGGTGAGGCTCCAGTCGGCGCGTACGGCCCGCCAGGCGGCCTGGGAGGTGTTCGGGCCGCCGGCGCAGTACGCCTGCAGGTCGGTGACGAGGGTGTCGGCGTCGGCCCTGAGCTGGTCCTGCGCCGGCACGATCACGTCCTCGGCGAGGTGGGCGAGGACGCTGCGGCGCGCGCTGTCCTCGTTGCAGGCGCCAGCGAGCGTGACGATCACGGCTGTCCCGAGGGACAGGGCGCACAGGACAGGTCGTGAGGGATGTATGCGCAGCACTGGATCACTGGATCACCGGATCACCGGATCAGAGGGAGTTCAGGAAGGCGAGCAGGGCGGTGCGCTCGTCGGCGGTCATGGCGAGGACGGCGTCTCTTGCGGCCTCGGCCTCGCCGCCGTGCCAGAGCACGGCCTCCAGCAGCGAGCGGGCGCGACCGTCGTGGAGGAACTCGGTGTGACCGTTGACGGTCTCGACCAGGCCGAGGCCCCACAGCGGCGGGGTGCGCCACTCGGCGCCGCTGGCGTCGTAGTCGGGGCGGTGGTCGGCGAGGCCGTCGCCCATGTCGTGCAGCAAGAGGTCGGTGAACGGGAAGATCGTCTGGCTGGCGACCTCGGGCAGATCGGGCGCGTCGCCGGTGACGTGCTGCGGGGTGTGACAGTCGGTGCAGCCGGCGGTGGCGAACAGATGTTTGCCGCGCAGGACCTCGGGGGCACCGGGATCGCGGCGCGCGGGGACGGCGAGGGTGCTCGCGTAGAGGGTGACGTCGGCGAGCAGGTCGTCGTCGATCTCGGGCGATCCGCCGGTCGCCGCGGCGGCGCAGGCCACCTGTCCCTCGGGACAGTTTT
>JAYUXQ010000173.1:0-2107 GCA_043752905.1 Nannocystis sp.
CGGCGAGAAATCGCCGGTTCTGCCATGGAGTTCTACGTCCTCCGTGTCCTCGAAAATGACATGAAGGTGATGGTCCCGAAGTCCAACGCCAACGCGGTGGGCCTGCGGCAGATCGTCGGGGCGCAGCAGATCAAGGAGGTCTACGGCGTTTTATCGCGTCGGGGCGAGAAGATCTCCACCGCCACCTGGAATCGGCGGTACCGCGAATACATGGAGAAGATCAAGACCGGCTCGCTGATGGAGATCGCAGCCGTCCTGCGCGACCTCTGCATCCTGCGCAGCGACAAGGACCTGAGCTTTGGCGAGCGCAAGATGCTCGACACGGCCCGTACCCTGCTCGTGCAGGAGCTCGCCCTCGCCAAGGGCGTCGAGAACGCGGACGTCGTCCGCGAGCTCGACGAGATGTTCCCGCCGCAGTGAACTGCCGCGGGCCCGCTGCCACGGGCCTGTCTTCACAGGTCCGCAGTGCGCATGAACATGGGCTGTGCCAGCAGCCACAGGCTCAGCATGCTCATGGCGATCATGCCGACCATCATCACCAGGTGCACGCGCAGCGCCGCCTTGCGGTCGCCGTCGTAGACGCGGACCGCCTCGCGCTGGGCGACGTAGATGCCGTAGATGTGGCCGATGATGACGAGCGCGACCTGCAGGTACCAGATGCTCTCCGGTGACCACAGCGCCGTCAGCGGTGCGCGGGCCGTGCCGAACAGATCGTGACCCCAGCCGAGCGGGTCGGAGATCAGGCGCCGGACCTTGGACCACTCCCAGAACACGTGCACCGCGTTGTGGGCCAGGTGATAAAAGAGCGCGATCGGCAGCAGCGTGTAGCTGAACTTGATGAACAGCTTGCGCGTGCTGATCTCCGGCCGACCGCTCGCCAGGCGCATCGCGGCGCACAACAGCCAGTAGAGCAGCCCGGGGACCACGATGCAGCCGAGCATCATCAGGCTAAAGGTCAACGTGCCGCCGTGGCTGCCGGCGAAGCCGAGGATGTCGGCGTTGAACAGAGACAGCTGCGCGTCGACGATCGCCCCGCGCAGCGCCGTCTCCCACTCCATCCACAGGGGGATCATCGCCGCCCCATGGAACGCGCTGACGATGAAGATCAGCAGCGCCATGTAAGCCTCGTCGGCGCGGCTGCGGTGGCGGCCGAGCACGTCGGCGCCGGTGCTGCGCAGGTTGAGGCCGATGTTGTCGTGCGGGCAGCTCTTCACGCACTCGGTGCACAGCGTGCAGTACTCGTTCTCGTTCATCGCGCCCATGAACTCCCACGTCGGGCACGGGTAGCCGCGCTCGTTGCCGTGGTAGCAGTCCTTGGTCTTGCACGCGCGACACACCTCGGGGTCGCGGCGGCGCAGCTCTAGCATGCCCATCATCGCGTACTGGCCCGACACCCTGCCGACGAAGCACACGTAGCGGCACATCGCCTTGCGCTCGTAGATGACCAGCAACAGCCACGACAGCACGATCATGAAGATGCCGAGCACCGAGGTCAACCAGGGCCGGTTGGCGGCGTCGAAGATGATCTCCAGCCAGGTGGCGAGCCCGAACAGCACGATCGCCGGCCACATCCAGAGCTTGAAGCGCGGGTACTTTTTATTGAGGCTGGCGATCTTGCGGACGGGCGTCAGACCCCTGCGCATGAACCAGTCGGGGATCGCCGTCCACGGGCACATCTGGCACCAGAGGTTGCCGAACAGCAGCACCATGAAGATGAGGCCGATCCACCAGATGTTCCACGTCAGCACCGGCGCGAGGTTGCGCCCCGGCTCCTGCGAACCGACCAGACCGATCACGATCACGGCAAGGAACGCGATCACGACCGGCAGCTGGATCAGCGGCTGATACCAGCGACTCTTCATCGCCCGCGCCAGCCAGGGCCAGCGCGTCAGCTCGAACTTCCAGTAGTCGCGCGGCTGTCCGGTGCGCCGCTCGAACAGCGTGAACGAGGCCAGCAAGATGACGATGACGCCGATGAAGAACGCCTCGTTCGGGATCCCCGGCATCAGATGCACGTAGGCCTTCTTCTTGACGGTCTTCACGTCGTCGAAGGCGGTCGGGTCGAAGAAGCCGCCCGTGCGGATCTCCCCAAGTTGCAGCTCCGTCA
>JAYUXQ010000174.1:0-5366 GCA_043752905.1 Nannocystis sp.
GCCCGGGGGTATCATGCCGCACGTTCGCCAACCCGGGGAGCACTGGTCATGTCGCACGAACCGCTCGAGAGCCGCCTGGCGATGCAGTACGAGCCGACGACCTATCGTCGTCGCGTCGCGGGGCATGACGTCATCGTCCACTGTCACCACTACAACGCTCGCCTGCAGCGGACGATCGAGGGGGCACGTGGCATCGACGGTCGCGGGATCCTCGGCGCCGCGGCCGAGTCCGTGTTCTCGGATCAACTGCGCCAGGTGCTGCGAGAAGGTGACGACGAGCCGACCCGCTGGGCGCTCGCCGAGCTGCTCTACCGTCACCTCGGCTTTGGTCGGATCGACCTCTCGGAGATCGCGCTGGGGAAGGTCCGCGCGAGCTCGTCGCACTTCGTCGAGGGCTGGCTGGCGGGGCTCGGCCAGAGCGAGCGCAACGTGTGCACCTTCACCGAGGGCTACGTGCAAGGGATGATCCACGCGATCACCGGCGCATCGGTGCAGTTGCGGGAGGTCGAGTGTATGGCTCGCGGCGCGACGTGTTGCCACTTCGAGGTCGAGCGCGGCGGCGATCCGCGGCCGCCGGTGGCCACGCTGATCAAGGGCGAGGTCCTGCCGATCCCCCGCGAGCCCGGCGGTCCCTACGTGCGATCGGCCAACGTCGACGAGCAGGCGATCATCGACGCGGTCGTCGGCATGCCGATGGTCGGCGACGAGTACGGCCTGATCCCGGCGTTTAGTGTGTACCTGGCCAACATGCCGGCCGACTTCTACAACCAGATCTGCATCGGCTTCGTCGAGGCGATGCGGGCGCTGGGGCGCGACAAGGCGGCGATGCGGCTGCTGGTGTCGGACGCCGAGCACTGCGGCATGAACACCTTCCGCGGGATCATGCACTCGCCGGAGTGGGACGGGCTCATCGCGCCGATGGTCCAGGGTCGGGCCGATGCTCTGCACGCGATCATCGCGATCAGCAACGGGCTCGGGTGGGGCGACTGGCACGTCACGGCCCACACGCCGCTGACCCTCGCGCTCGAGTCGCGCTACGGCTACGAGGCGGTCAGCTACCGCGAGCACCGCGGGGAGGCCCAGAGCCCGCAGTGCGCCATGCTGACCGGCGTCGCCGCCGGGGTGATGGAGCTGGTCTACGGCGAGGGTACGGTCGAGGAGCGCTTCGGCACCTTCGCCTCCCGCGAGGAGCGCTGCATCAGCTGCGGCGACGCCTCGTGCAACTTCAACGTCGAGCGCGTGGAGTGACGGCCATGCGACGCGAGAAGGTCCCCGCCTGTGTGCACCCGGAGACCTACAAGTATTATCTCGAGCGCGAGGCCGTGATGGAGACGTGGCGCCGGCTCGCGGAGCGCTACGGCCAGCCGCGCCGGCACCCGGGCTTTCGCACCATGGAGATCAGCGCGCCGCGCTTTATCCTGCGCTCGACGCTGCTGGGCAACCCGGTCACGGTGCTGCGCCGTCGGGACTGCACGGCGGCGGACATCCTCGAGCTCCACGCGCTGCTGGGATTCCCTGGATGACCGGTACGGGCGCTGCGTCGCCGTGGGCCTTTGTCCTCGAGCTCGACGCGCAGCTGCGGATCTCGCGGGTGGATCCGGGGTTGTACGAGCGCCTCGAGTGCAGGGCGGACGAGCTCGACGGGCAGAGCCTCGACGAGCTGTTCTCGCCGCGTGACCGCAAGGGCCAGCGCCAGTTCTACGAGGCGATGAGCCGCGCCGACGAGGCCGGGCTCGACCTGTTGATCACGCTCGAGGTCGGCGGCCGCGAGGTGCTCACCCGGTTGCAGATGGCCCCGCGCGGGGCGCAGTGGATCGCGCAGCTCGAGCCGCTGACGGCCGACGGCAACCTCGTGTATCAGCTGTTCTCGGCGCAGGAGCGGTGGGCCCACATCGTCAAGCGGTCGACCGAGGGCGTGGTGGTGCTCGACCCCGAGGGCCGGATCGTCGACTCGAACGCGAGCTTCTTCGAGCTGATGCAGTTTCGTTCGCCGCACGGCGTGATCCTCAGCGAGGAGGCGCTGCGCGGGCGGCCGCTGCGGCCGTTGCTGGACACGCACGGCTCGGGCCTGGCGCCGCTGGCCCAGCACCTCGGCGGAGCAGGGGTCGCGCGCGAGCGCTTCGCCGCGGCGCTGGCGTGGGGCGACCTGTGGCTCGACATCACCGCGACGCCGCTGCAGCTGCCGGTGCGCGGCTTTGTCGGCGTATGCGTGACGATCCGCGACGTCACCGAGCGGCGCCAGACCGAGAGCCTGCTGCGCCAGAAGGAGGCCGCGGAGGCGGCCAACGTCGCCAAGACGCGCTTCCTCGCCAACATGAGCCACGAGCTGCGCACGCCGCTCAACGCGATCATCGGCTACAGCGACATGTTGTTGGAGGAGGCCGAGGACGACGGCGGTGACGCCAGTCGGATCACCGACCTGCGAAGGATCGGGACGGCTGGCGTGCACCTGCTCGAGCTGATCAACAACATCCTCGACCTGACGAAGATCGAGGCCGGGCGCATGGAGCTGTGGCCCGAGCGGTTCAGCGCGCGCGCGCTGGTGCAGGGCGTGATCGCGGCGGTCGAGCCGCTGGCGCAGCGCCGCGGCAACCGCCTCGAGCTCCGGGTCCCGCGCGAGATCGGCTTCATGAACACGGACATGTTGAAGCTGCGCCAGGTGCTGTTCAACCTGCTCGGCAACGCGATCAAGTTCACCGAAGGCGGGACCGTGCGCGTGCACGTGCAACGGATGACGATCGAGGAGCGCGACTGGATCGAGATCGCGGTCATCGACAACGGCATCGGGATCGGCGCGGAGGCGCTGCCGCGGCTGTTCCAGGACTTCACGCAGGCCGACGGGTCGACGACCCGCCGCTACGGCGGCGCCGGCCTCGGTCTGTCGATCGCCCGCGAGTTCTGCACGCTGATGGGCGGCAAGATCAGCGCCGAGAGCGAGCCCGACCAGGGCTCGACCTTCACCGTCTGCGTGCCGGCCGAGCTCGGTCCGGCCAGGGTCGCCCGCGCCGCGGCGCCGGTGCAGCGGCCGATCCTCGTCATCGACGAGGACCCCGCGATCCTCGACCAGGTCCAGCGCGCGCTGCACCGCGAGGGCCTGTTCGTCGTCAGCTGCTCGAGCCCGGCGCAGGGCGCCAGCGTGGCCAGGCACCTGCGACCGCAGGCGATCGTGCTCGGGGTGTCGCTGGGCGATCGCAGCGCGTGGACGACCCTGACCCAGCTGCGCGGCGAGGTCACCCTGCGCGGCGTGCCGGTGCTCGTCGCGTCGTTGCTGGACGAGCAGGCCCGTGCGCTCGGCCTCGGCGCCTCGGCGTACCTGAGCAAGCCGATCGACCGGGACCACCTGCTCGGCGCGCTGGCCCAGCTGCGCGGCCCCTGAGGGCCCGCAAGCGCTCCTCGACACCCGCGCATTTGTGATACCTTCGCGCGCGAAAGCGAGAAGGAATTACATGCAGAGCGACCGGTGGACGATGCGACAAAGTGCCCGGATCCTGGGCCTGGCGGGGTGCTGTGTGTGGCTGGGCGCGTGTGGGGATCCCGGCACGACCACGATGACCAGCGACTCGACGGGTACGGGCGAGGGGAGCACATCGGCGGCGACCTCCACGACCACGCCGACGACCACACCGACGACCACGCCGACGACCACGCCGACGACGTCCGACACGTCCGACACGAGTGAGCCGCCGACGACGTCCGTGACCACCGGTGAGCCGACGACGGTCGGCACGATGACCGGGCCGGGTACCACGGTCGAGACGACCACCGACACCACGGGCGGGTCGACCGGCGACACGACCGGCGGCGACGCGGTGTGTGGCGACGGCGTGCAGGACCGCGGCGAGGCGTGCGACGACGGGGCCGGTAACGGGCCGGGCGAGGCGTGCACGCTGGGGTGTACGCTCAACGTCTGCGGCGACGGCGACCTCGGGCCTGCCGAGCAGTGCGACGACGGGGCCGACAACGGCGACATGAACTCGTGCACGTCGGACTGCAAGAACAACGTGTGCGGCGACGGCAAGGTCGGGCCGGGCGAGGGCTGCGACGACGGCAACCAGGTCGAGGACGATGAGTGTTCGAACGCCTGCGCGCCGTCGACCTGCGGCGACGGCAAGGTCGCGCCGACCGAGGCGTGTGACGACGGCGACGCCGACAACACCGACGAGTGCACCGACAGCTGCACGGCCGCGGCCTGCAGCGACGGCTTCATCCAGCCGTCCGTCGGCGAGGTTTGCGACGACGGCCTCGACAACGCCGACAACGCCGCGTGCACGACCGAGTGTCTGGCGAACATCTGCGGCGACGGCAACGTGTACAACACCGGCGCGGGCGACGAGGTCTGCGACGACGGCCCCGACAACGGCCCGGGCCAGTCGTGCAACGCGATGTGTCAGCCGAACGTGTGCGGCGACGGGGACCTGGGCCCCGACGAGGAGTGCGACGACGGCAACAACGACCCCGCCGACGGCTGCTCGGCCACGTGCGTGCTCGAGGGCTGCGGCAACAACATCGTCGACCCCGGCGAGACCTGCGACGACGGCAAGAACGGCGACAACGACGACGACTGCACCGACCAGTGTCAGGCGCCCGCGTGCGGCGACGGCTTCGAGCAGCCGAGCCTCGGCGAGCAGTGCGACCTCGGCGGCGCCAACAGCGACGCCGGCGCGTGCACGGGCGCCTGCAAAGATGCCATGTGCGGGGACAACCTCGTCCAGCAAAACGTCGAGCAGTGCGACGACGGCCCCAACAACGGCCCCGGCAAGTCGTGCACGGGCAACTGCCAGAGCAACGTGTGCGGCGACGGCGACAAGGGCCCCGGCGAGGCCTGCGACGACGGTAACCAGAGCAACGACGACGCGTGCACCAACGTGTGCAAGTCGGCGAGCTGCGGCGACGGCTTCAAGCAGCCGGGCGAGGCCTGCGACCTCGGGCCCAACAACGACAACGCCGGCGCGTGCACCCTCGCGTGCACGCTGCCCGCGTGCGGCGACGGCTTCGTGCAGCCGCTCGCCGGCGAGACCTGCGACGACGGCAACCGCGTGTCGGTCGACGGCTGCTCGTCGACGTGCCAGATCGAGGCGAACGAGGTCGAGCCCAACGAGGACGGCACCATCGCGATCAACGGCTCGACGTTCCTCGGCAACGACTTCGACACCGGCGGCGTGGCGGTCACCAACGCGACCGCGCAGGGCGTGATCAACGCCAGCGATGGCAACACCGCGCGCATCGCCGCACTCACGCCGGCCGGCGACGAGGACGTCTTCGCGATCACCAACACCAGCACGACGCCGCAGGCGGTGCGCTTCGACGTCTGGAGCCGCGCCGCCGGCTTCGGCTTCAACATGCCGTGCCCGGACACCGCGCTGTTC
>JAYUXQ010000175.1:0-2105 GCA_043752905.1 Nannocystis sp.
TGATTCAGCTGCGGCCGATGCGGTCGCGGAGCTCGCGAGCCCAGCGCTCGAGGTCGGCGAGGGTTGGTTCGGCGAGGGTTGGGCTGAGGGTCTGGAGGCGTTCGGCGAGCAGCTCGCGAGCGCGGCGGAGGCGGCTGCGGACGGTGCCCTCGGGGACGCCGAGGACGGTGCCGATCTCGCTTGCCGGTAGCTCCTCCCAGTAGAACAGCTCGACGAGGATCTGGAAGTCGAGCGGGAGGGCCTGTAGCGCGGCGTAGAGGACCTGGAGCTGCTGGCGCTTGTCGACCAGGACGCTGGGCGTGGCGCCGAGGTCGGCGACGGAGGTGTGGAGCTCGTCGAAGTGGCGGCCGTCGCGGTACTCGTCGCGGAAGCGACGCAGCAGCAAATTGCGGGCGATGCCAAAGAGGTAGGCGCGGACCGGTACGCTGGCGGGGATCTGCGCGCTGCGCTCGAGCAGGGCGAGGAAGCTGCGCTGGACCAGGTCGTCGACGCCGCTGGCGACCTTGCTGAAGAAGAAGCGTGAGACGCCGTCGACGTGGCGAGAGAACAGCGTCCGGCCGGCGCGCGGGTCTCCGGCGCGCCAGGACGCCAGCAGGTCCTCGTCCGAGTCCATGCGGCCGACTCTAACCGGCCGGGGCGGTGCGCGAAATTTTATTCGGAGAAAATCGACATGGCAACATGATCGATCGGGCTCGTCGTGGAACGTCGGGATCAGAGGTGACGATCATGCGAGCGGATGCGATCCTTCTGGCCGAGGTGCCCACGACGAGCCCGATCCAACACGACCCGACGGAGGCCGCCGGCCTGACGCCGATCGATCAAGTCCGGCGCCAGGTAGCGAGGGCGCTGTTCGGCGAGCTCGTGCCGCCGCCGCAGGTCGGCAGGTTCCAGGTCGCGAAGATCCTCGGCACCGGCGGGATGGGGGTGGTCTACGAGGCCCATGATCCCCAGCTCGGTCGCAAGGTGGCGCTCAAGCTGCTGCAGCCGATGACCAGCGGCGGGCGAGCCCGCGAGCGCCTGTTGCGAGAGGCGCAGGCGATGGCCCAGCTGCAACACCCCAACGTGGTCGGGGTGTACGAGGCCGGGGTCCACGGCGATCAGGTGTATGTCGCGATGGAGTATGTCGAGAACGGCACGCTCGGCGAGTGGCTGCGCGTGCGGCCGCGGACCTGGCAGGAGGTCGTCGATATGCTGCTACAGGCCGGCGAGGGCCTGACCGCGGCGCACGCGGCGGGGCTCGTGCATCGTGACTTCAAGCCGGCCAACATCCTCATCGGCAGCGGACGGGCGCGGATCTCCGACTTCGGGCTCGCGCGGACGACGGCGACCGCGGAGGACCTCGAGCGCACGGCGGAGGACAGCAGCGGCATGCTGCTCGGCGCCCCGCTGACGCGCACGGGCTCGCTGCTGGGCACGCCCGCGTACATGGCCCCGGAGCAATTGCGCGGCGAGCCGGCGACGGCTGCGAGCGACCAGTTCGCGTTCGGCGTGGTGCTCTACGAGTCGCTGTATGGTCACCGGCCGTTTCAGGGCGACTCGCTCGGCGCGCTCATGCAGGCGATCGACCAGGGAAAGATCGCCCGGCCGGAGCGCAAGCTGTCGCTGCCCGCGAAGGTGTCCGCGGTGATCCGTCGCGCGCTCGCGCGGGACTCGTCGCAGCGCTACCCGAACATGGCGTCGTTGCTCGAGGCGCTGCGGGCCGCACGTCGGGCTCGCTGGGCCGCGCCTGTGCTCGGGGTCGGGCTGTCCGGGGCCGCGATGGTCGGCGGCCTGGCGCTGTTGTTCATGCAGTCGAGCGCGTCCCCGACCGATGCGACCGGGGAGGCGCTGGTGGTCGCTTGCGGGGGTGAGGACGCGCTCGCGGGCGTGTGGGACAAGGAGCGCCAGGAGCGGGTCCGCTGGGCGCTGGGCGAGGAGGGCGATCCGCGAGTGCTGGCGGGGCTCGACGAGTACGCGGCGAAGTGGAAGGAGCATAACGCGCTGCGCTGCGCGGGGAAGGTCAGCGAGCCGCGATGGACCGACACCTGCCTGGCCGACCGTCGCACCGCGCTCGGGGATCTCGCGCAGGCGATCGTCGAGGCACCGGGGCCGCTGCGCGCCGGGGC
>JAYUXQ010000176.1:0-2099 GCA_043752905.1 Nannocystis sp.
CACCGGCGTGCCGCGGCTTCCACCATCCTGATGGAGCTTGATCACGGTGCCGCCCAACCTTTTTTCGGTGGAGATGAAGACCAAACTCGACATCTTTCCGACCAGGATGCTATTGAGCCAGACCTTGCTATGGTTGAACCAGGGGTGTTCCGCGACATCTTTACGCTTGATATGAATCAGCGACTCCTCGACGATCTCCAGCGGGCCGAGCGACTTCGCCATTTGATCGTCGGTACGGAGCGCGAGCTCCAGGCGATAACGCAAGAATGTATACTTCGCCGTGGCGACCTGACCAAAATCGTCGGTGGCCACGGACGGCACGATCATCTCTGCCTCGAGAGACATGGTCGGGCTGTAGCTGTCGCCGATTCGGTGAAACAAGCTCCGAACATCGGCGGCCTTCGTGGGTCGACGCTTACGGTCCTCCGCGTGGTCGCGGACGGCCAGCGCGGCCTCCGAAAGCGGCTGGCTCGCGGTTGCGCTGAGGAAACGAATCGCATCGAACAGGTTCGACTTCCCGATCCCGTTCGCGCCTGCAATACAAGTAAAGGGACCGAAACGCACATCGACGTCGACCAAGTTCTTGAAGCCGCAAACTCGGAAGCGGATGAGCATGACACGTGACTTACAACAGACCGATCGTCGCCTGCTGGCACGGCGAGGATCGCGCACGAGGTCGCTCGGCTCCTCGCAGCTGGCTTGCTTGCCCGGGCCGCCTTCGGCATCCTCGCGCCGCATGAAGTCCAAGGCCAGCAGCGAGCACGAGGAACACATCGGCAAGGCCGGTGGCAAGATCACCCCGCGGGCCGAGGACTACCCGCAGTGGTACCAGGACGTCATCCGCGAGGCGGAGATGGCCGAGCCGGCCAAGGTCGTCAAGGGTTGTATGGTCATCAAGCCGCACGGCTACGCCGTGTGGGAGAAGATCCAGCGCGAGCTCGACGGCCGCTTCAAGGCCACCGGCCACAAGAACGCCTACTTCCCGCTGCTCATCCCGCAGAGCTTCATCACCAAAGAGGCCGAGCACGTCGAGGGCTTCGCGCCCGAGCTCGCCGTCGTCACCCACGCCGGCGGCGAGAAGCTCGACGAGCCCTACGTCATCCGCCCGACCAGCGAGACCGTCATCGGCTACTTCTTCTCGCGCTGGGTCGACAGCTACCGCGACCTCCCGCTGCTCGTGAATCAGTGGGCCAACGTGATGCGCTGGGAGAAGCGCACGCGCATGTTCCTGCGCACGACCGAGTTCCTGTGGCAGGAGGGCCACACCGCGCACGCCAGCCACGAGGAGGCCCAGGAGGAGGTCCAGCGCATGCTCGGCGTCTACGGCGACTTCGCCGAGGAGGTCATGGCGATGCCCGTGATCCGCGGCGTCAAGACCGAGAGCGAGAAGTTCGCGGGCGCGCTGCAGAGCACCTGCATCGAGGCGATGATGCAGGACGGCAAGGCGCTGCAGGCCGGCACCAGCCACGACCTCGGGCAGAACTTCGGCCGCGCCTTCAACGTCATGTTCCAGACCCAGGCCGGCAACCGCGACTACGTGTGGCAGACCTCGTGGGGCGTCAGCACGCGGCTGATCGGCGGCCTCATCATGACCCACGCCGACGACGCTGGCCTGGTCCTGCCTCCCCGCCTCGCCCCGATCCACATCGTCATCGTCCCGATCTTTCGCGGCGACGACGAGCGCAGCCGGGTCCTCGCCGCCTGCGCCAGGCTGCGTGACCAGCTGGTCGACATCGACATCTCGCCGCCGCGCGCCCGCTACCGCGACTTCCTCGAGGTCGTCGTCGACGACCGCGACATGAAGCCCGGCGCCAAGTTCTACGACTGGGAGCGCAAGGGCGTCCCCGTGCGCGTCGAGCTCGGCCCCAAGGACCTCGAGAAGGACCAAGTCTGCGTCAAGATGCGGGTCGACAGCGCCGCCGGCAAGGGCAAGGAGTTCATCCCGCAGGCCCAGTTCCTCGCCACCATCGTCGAGCGCCTGGAGAAGTTCCAGACCGCCCTGCTGGAGTCCGCGCGCCAGCGGATCGCCGAGCGTAGCGTCGAGCTCAACTCCTGGGACGAGTTCCTCAAGACCTTCGCCGGAGACCAGAGCACCTTCG
>JAYUXQ010000177.1:0-5340 GCA_043752905.1 Nannocystis sp.
CGACCCCGCGCAACCGTTGGCAGGCACGCCTGCGCTCACCGACCGCGTCACTGTGCTCGCGTTCGGAGAGACCCAGGCCCACACCACGCTCCGCAACGACGGCGCGGGGCCGCTGAGCTACCGCCTCGCGGCCACCCACCCGGCGCTGACGCTGGGCACCACACTCGCCCAGCTCGCCCCCGGCGGGGAGACCATGCTGAAGGTGGACGTCGACCTCGCCGCGCTCGCGCCCACGGACCGCGTGCTGCCGGTCCAGATCATCACCAGCGGCCGGATCATCCTGTGGTCGCTCCAGATCGACGCGCTGCCCGAGGCCGGTCTTTTCCAAGGCGCCGTGAGCTTCGAGGCCAACAGCGTCAGCCTGGCCAGCAGCGAGATCACCATGGATCTCGACTTCCGCGACGACGGCACGATCGCCGGTCGAGTCGATGCAGAGGCGAGCCTGCTGTGGCCGCAACCTCTGGCGCTGACCGGCACATGGAACGCCGCCGGCGACATCTCCCTGGTGCTGCGCGATCACTTGCCCGCGGAAGACTGGCGCTACAGCCCCCTGGCGCGCGAGTTGGGCCGCGAGCTGGTGCTGACGGGCAAGCGCACCCCGGTCGGCCTCGAAGGCGCCGCCTACCAGACGATCACGGGCCTGCGCGCTGCATCGGTGATGGTGCAGGGCGATTTCTCGCTGCATCGCCAGGGCCCGCTCACCGGCCTTGTTCATGCGCCTGACTTCATCCCCGAGGACGCCACCCCGCCGACCTGGCTCGCGCCGCCGGGGCTCGACACCGTGGCGTGTGACGACCTCGGCGACCGCTATGGGACGGACCTGACCCTCCCCGAGCCGTCCGCCGCCTGCGACGCCTGCCAGGTGGGGGCCTGCTCGCCCGACGACATGACGGACTGCGGCATCGACCTCCGGGCCGCCGCCTTTAACCTCGGCCCCGTGCTCGCCGCGTTGCACGGCGGGGGGGACGTGCAGCCGCCCAGCGGGCAGTGGACGTGGGACGACTGCGCCGCGGAGGTCCCCGAGTACAACGACGAGGGCCGGGCTTGCATCGACGTCCCCGCGATGCGCTGCGCCCATGCGCTGCTCCGCCACGGTAGCGCCGAGACGCCCGGCCCGTGGGGCGAGGCACTGGTCAGTCTCGCCGCGATCTACGCCGCCGACGAGGCCCTGGCCGCCGACCTCCTCGCCAGGGAGGCCCAGGTCGACACCGCGCTGGCGTTCAAGGACGCAGTGGGCGAGCCGGCCTCCGACGCCTTCGCGCGCGAGCTGGCGATCCTCGCCGCCGACCGCGAGCGCATCGCCGCCGCGCTCGCGCCGACGCTGACGCCGGCCTACATCGACGGCCTCACGTGGGCCGAGGAGCACAACGCCAATTTCCCGACGGCGAACGCTCACCTCGCGCCCTTGCAGCTCGCCGCCGACTACGCGCGCACCACCGCACAGTGGGCCCGGCTCGCCCACCGCGCCGGCCAGAACCCCAAGGATGTGCGCGCCGCCGTCCACCTCGCCGCGATTTCCATGCACGCCGCGAGCGCCGAGCTGTACGCCCGCCTCGCGGAAAACCCCGCGGCCGCGCCCGGCCTGCACGCGCTCGGCCCGGCGCTGCAACTGCTCGGCAAGGTCCACCAAGAGCTCACGTCCGACGCGACGCCGTTCGGATACACGGCCGCCTACGTCCCGCTCGCGCTCGGCCCCGAGGACATCGCCCACCACCGCAGCAACTTCGAGGCCGTGCAGGCGCTCGCCGCCGACGAGGTCACGCAGTTCGCCCAGGTCGCCGCCGACGCCTGGCAAAAGACCCGCGACTACGAGCTGAAAACCCACGGCCTCGCGGCCACCGCGTTGCAGATCGAGAGCGAGTACGACGCCAAGCTGCGCGCCCTGTGCGGCAACCGGCCCGGCGAGACGGCGCCGGACCTCACGTCCTGCGGCGAGTACGGCGGCCAGATCGCCGAACACCGCGCCGCGATCGAGGCCGCCGGCCTACGCATCCGCCACGCCACCCAGGCCAGCGAGAACAACCTGCACGCGATATCGGTGGAAGATGAGCGCTTCGGCAAAGAGATCGTCATCGCGCTCGGGCTCGCCGAGGCGATCGAGGCGGCCCACGGCGAGATCTTTCAGATCAAGCAAGACGGCGAGCTGAGCCGCTCCGTGCGCGTCCAGGCCGAGGCCATGGCCGAGTGTCGCCGCATCCGCGAGTACGCCCTGACTCAGTCCGACGAGATCACGACGAGCTGCAACGTGCAGTACATGTCGCAGCTCCACTCCGGTGCGTCGATCTTCGGCTTCCAGCTCCCCAATGTCGCGGCCATGGTGGCGACCAGCGTCGATTGTGAGAACAAGCAGCGCAGTCTGAAGAAGTCGGCCGATAACCAGTGCGAGACCGCCAAGGGGCAGGCGGGCTTACAAAACGAGCTGACCGAGCTGCAACTCGGCGAGGACCAGGAGATCATGGCGGTCAACGCCGAGATCGATCAGGCCATCCGCGACAGCGACCTCGAGATCCGGCGCGCGGCGTCCGTCGCTCTCGTCAAGAACATCCGCGCGGAGGGCCTGCTGCTAGAGATTGAGGCCGAGGAGGCCGAGCTGACGCATGCCACCGCCGTCGCCGCGATGCAAAGCACCTTCATGGAGGTCGCGGCGCTCGCCGAGTCGAAGGCCCGCACGCTCGGCCTGATGGTCGAGGACAACCCCGACAACGCCCTCACCCGCCCGCACTTCCTGCAAGCCCGCTTCGAGGCCGCCGGCCGCGTCCTGCCGGCCCGCGAGCGGACGATCCGCCGCGTGTACCTCGCCCTGCGTGCCCTCGAGTACGAGCTGAATCAGGAGCTGCCCACGCTGCGCGACACGCTCGCCGCGGCGCGCTCACCCGAAGATATCGCCGGCATCATGACGTGCCTCGGCAGCATCGCGGAGGACTACCGACTCGAGAACGGCTACGGCCAGCCCTACGTCACCGAGGTCAGCCTGCGTGCCGATATCTTCGGCATCACCCACGACCTCCCGGACGCCGACGGCAGCCCGGCGACGCCCGCCGAACAATTCGCCGCGCTCTTACAAGACCCGCTCCACGGCCAGGCGGACGGCGGGGTCGCGCTGCCCTTCGCGCTCTCGGCCTTCGAGCACGCACTGTTCTCGAGCTGGCTGTGCGGCGACCGGATCGACCAGATCGAGGTCAAGCTCGTCGGTGATTACCTCGGCGACAAAGAGGCCGAGGTGTTGCTGACGCGGCAGGGCCTCGCGGGTGTGCGTCGCTGCGACGGCGCCGACCTCCCGCCATGGTCGGCCTACGTGCCCTACGACTTTGAGCGCGAGCAGGTCGTGATTCAGGCCGGCGTCAACGACTGGGGCACTGGTGGGCCGAATTCGGGATACGCCGCCTGGCCCGTTCACGGCGAGCAGTGGACCCTGACGATCCCGCCGTCCGAGCAGGCGCCCGCCAACCTGGACCTGGATCTGCGCCGCGTCTCCGACGTCGTGCTGCGCCTGCACCACCGCGCCGGCACGATCGCGCCCGGGAGCCAGGGCACCTTTACGCCGAGCTGCGGGTGACACCATGACCACCCCACGCATCATCCCCGCCTCCGCCCTTCGTCCGGGCCTTGCGACGATCGTCGTGTCGCTCCCCGGGCGGACGATTCGCAGCCGCGTGTTCATGGTGGAGCTGCGCCCCCCACGGCGTCGTGAACGTCGCATTCACCTCCGGCGACATGATCACGCTCTCGGCGCGGACCATGGTCGGCAGCATCGAGCGTCCGGCCCAACCGCGTCGGCCGCGGGAACCCCCGCATGCCCGCAACGCCTCGTGAGCGATCCGAGGACCTGTGATGCGGCTCGAAACACCCACAGCCTCACCACCTAAAATGCGCGCGGGGTCAAGCCGCTCCCGCGCGTGGTCTCCCGGCCTCGCGCCCGGCCGCGGGCGGAACTTGGCGGGATATCTCGTCGGTCTGTTGGGCTGGTCGGGTTTGTTGGGTCGGGCCTGTCGGGCCTGTCGGGTCCGTCAGCGCCGGGAATTCGGCGGCTCCGGCGATGTCCCGACTTTCCAAGCCGCCGGCCGAACATGTCCGACGACTTTACTTGCGGTGCCGCGACTTCGGTCCCCGAGCCCGCGACATCTTCTGCCCGCCGCTGGAAACGCGGCGCCGGCTCTGCTCGCCGCCATGCCGCGGCCTGACTGCGCCCTCCATTTTCCGGCTCGCTCGCCGCGACATTTCGCGCCGCGACGAGCCTCCACCAACCCGTGAACCGCATGCACCCCACATCTTTTTCCCGCCTCCTCGCCGCTGCGCTCATTCTGGGCGCGCCAATTTCCGCCCGCGCCGACACCAGCGCCACGCTCGCCACGGCGATTAATCTCCCGCGCGGTCCCGCCTCGATCGAGGGCTTCGGCGCCGGTTACGAGGTCAGCCCCGCGAGCGGCCTCCCCGGCATGTCCTTCCCGCTGGAGGTCCCGCCTGGGCGCGCCGGCCTCGCGCCCGAGTTGGCGCTGAGCTACCACCCCGGCGCTGGCGCGGACGTGCTCGGCCTCGGCTGGTCGCTGCGCCTGCCCGCGATCGAGCGGTCGCTCCGCACCGGCCTCCCGCGCTACGACGGCGCCGACAAATGGACCCTGAAAAATCTAGGCGACGGCGAGGAACTCGTTCCCGTGGCGCCCGGCATTTTTCGCCAGCGGATCGAGCAGGGACCGCCCGTCGAAATTAAAGAAATGCCGGACGGCAGCATGGTCGCCCGCACCGTCGACGGCGCCGAATATTATTTCGGCCTCACGGCAGACGCGCGTCTGGCACGCAACGGGGATATTTTCCGCCTGGAGCTGTCCGCGATCGTCGACCCGCACGGCAACCGCATCGAATTTACCCACGCGCAGGAAAATGGCAGCGACGCCCCGCTGCTCGCTCGGATCTCCTGGAACGACGGCGCCGCCGCGGTGCATTTCGACTACGAGTCGCGCCCCGACCCCGTCACTACCCGCGCGCCCGGTTTTCGTGTCGAGCTCGGCCACCGCCTGGCCGCCATCCGCACCGAGGCCGCGGGTGCGTTGGTGCGCACCACCCAGCTCCGCTACGCAACCTCGCTCGCGGTCCCGAGCAGTCAGCTCACCGAGATCGTCACCGTCGCCGCCGACGGGACGGCGCTCCCGGTTCTGCGGTTCGAGTACACGACCCCTGGCGACGCGCTGGAGCGCTTCGACCTCGCGGACGGGCCCGCGCTCAACCCCACCGCCGAGGGCCGCGCCTGGGTCGACGTGGACGGCGACGCGCTACCCGACCTGCTCGAAGGCCAGCCCGGCGCCTGGCGCCACCGCAAAAACCTCGGCGGCCAGTCGCTCGGCC
>JAYUXQ010000178.1:0-2093 GCA_043752905.1 Nannocystis sp.
AGACGTGTACGCGAGTCATGACCATCGCTAGTACCACGGCCGCCCGCCGGGTGTCGACTCGGCGCAAACCCGGGCGGCCGCGCGGCCCGTGATCGCCACGATCCTCCCCGTAATCCCACATTCGCCGCACTCGCCACGGCCCCGGCCCCGGCCGTTACAGGTCATGGGGTCAGGGGGTCAGGGGGTCATGGGGTCATGGGGTCGGGCGCCCTTCACTCGCCGCAGCTCGCCACGTGCGGCGAGCTCGGGTATGCCTGCGTGAACTCTCGCGCCGCCGCGCGTGCCTGCCCGGTCGAGCCCGAGTCGCACAGCGCTTGCACGCGCAGGACCATCCTCTCCTGCGCGAGCAGGCCGCCCGGGAAGCGCCGCTGGTGCTCGGCCAGCTCGCGCAGCGCCTGCTCCGGCGAGCCGTTTGCCAGCGCGGCCCTGGCTGCTCGCAGCAGCGCCAGCTCGGCCCCGAGAGCCGCGTCCGGCGCGGTGGCGGTCGGTCGCTGCGCCGGCTCACGCGTCGTCGGTTCGCGGTCGACCGGCACTGGCGGAGCCACGACCGCGGCCTTGCCCGCCGGTGGCCTGACCATTCGGACAGGTTCGGGCGCCACCTCGGGCGCGTCGTGTACGGCCTGGTGATCGCCGGCCTCGCTCGCCTGCCGGTCGGCGCTGCGCCGCAGCCCATCGACCACCAACACCACCGCCGCCGCCGCGAGCAACACGGCGCCCGCCGCCAACCAGCGCGGTCGCCCTCGCCCCGGGGTCGCGACTTCCTCCTCGGCGATCGCCGCCGCCAGCCGCTCCCAGGCCGCGTCACGACGCGAGGGTGGCATGCGTTCACCCGCGCGATAGGCGGTGACGACGGCGCGGGCGGGCGACTCATTGGGCGTGCGGGGATCCATGGCGGCCTCCGGTGTCGGCTTCTCGCGCCTGGGCGAGAAACTGCGCGAATTGCTTGCGAGCGGTGTGAATGCGGGAATAAAGGGTGTTGAGATTGGCGCCGAGCTGCTCTGCGATCTCGGGGACGCGCAACCCCTCGATCTCGGCGAGCACAAAAGCGACGCGGTGGTCCTCGCTCAGCGTCGCCAGGAACCGCTCGATCAGCGCCCGCGCCTGCGCGTGTGCGATCAGCTCGTCGGGTGCCGGCGTCGGGAACGGCTCGGGTGCCACCTCCACGCGCCGAAGGTGCCGGGCCTGGCTGCGCCGATGATGTAACACCACGTTGCGGGCGATGCCGAACAGCCACGTCGTCATGCTCGCGCGGCCGTCGTAGTCGGCGAGGCGTCGATGCACCACCATGAACACCTCATGAAATGCGTCGTCGCGATGCGCATCGGAGACACCGAGGCTATGGAGCACGCGCCACACGAAGTCGGCGTGTTCGCGATAGATCTGCGCGAGGCTGGGGGTCGGGGCGACCTCCGGGTCGCGTCGGGCCTGGGGAGTCATGGGGGTGCCTCCTTGTTTCCCGGATCCGGCCAGATCCTTGTCTCCCGGCCCGCGCTCAAAAAAACCTCGCCTCGATCCCGAGGCCGGCTCGCAGCGACACGGGCGCGATCTTGTACAGCCTGCCGAGCCCACGCGCCTCGAACTCGCCGCCGAGCACCGGCACCGCCAGCTCCACGCCGAGCCACAGCGCCAGCCACCGCCTCGGCGCCCACGCGAGCGCCGGCCCGAGCGCGCCTGCCACCCACGCGAAGCGGTCGCGCCGGCCCCCCGCGAAGCCCACGCCCTCGCCGATCACCTGACCCGCCTCGAGCGCGCCGCACACCATGACCTCGAGCATCGCCGGGCGCAGCACCCCGCACCCGCGCGCGCCGACCGTCCACAGCCCGACCCGCGCCCCCGCCGACGGATCGCTCGGCGAGTACGCGGTCGTCGGCGCCCGATACGACCCCGTCAGCTCGGCTCGCCAGCGCCGCCCCAGCAGCCCGCCCGCGCCAGCGACCTGCCCCCCGATCTTCGGCAGCCCCAGCGCCTCGAAGCCGCCCGCGACCCGCACGAAGCCCGCCAGCGAGCGCGTCCGCGGCTGCACCGGGACCACGGCAGGCGCACCGACCTCCGCCACGCTCGCGGGCGCGATCGACGGCTCGCTCGCGGGCGCG
>JAYUXQ010000179.1:0-5329 GCA_043752905.1 Nannocystis sp.
GGTCACCTGCCAGGGACACGGGAGGGCGCGCACCGATCGCACGATCGGGCCACACAGGAGTTCACGGACGCGACGAGGTCAACCGTGCCACGACGGCAGTCGCACCCAGGGCCCGCAGGACCTGGCGACGTGCTCGTGTTCGGTGCGCGCGCACAACATGACGGCAAGCATCTTGGCGCGACTTCGCCGACGACGCAAGCCCCTTAGCGCTCACGGATCCGCCGCGAGAACGCCGGGTCATGGTCATGGTCATGGTCATGCTCGGCTGCCTTGGCGCGGCTCGAGATCGCAGCCTGCGCCCGCACCCGCGCGAACGGCAGGCTCTGGTCGAGGATCCCCTGCTCGTGCAAGTACGCCGGCGCGTGCCCCGAGGCGATCATGCCCCAGCCAAACGGCAATGCTTGCCCCGACGCACGCACCAGGCGGACGATCTGCGTCGTGCAGTTGGTCGAGAGCGTGTGATAAAAGCGCGGTCTTGCGGCCAGGTCGTTGCAGTCGGCGACGTACGCGGTCAGCAACCGCCGCAGGAACTCCGGCGACGCGGCGATGGGATAGCGATAGACGTCCTCGCCACGCACGCCGGTGCGGACACGGACGATGTCGCGCTCGTCCGCCGCGATCGTCACCAATTCATACACCTTGAAGAAGCCGGCCCAGCTCGACCACGCCTCTCCGCGCACGCGCCGGATCTCGATCGAGAACGCGAGCTGCTCCCCGCCACCGAACCCGAAGCTGAGGATCAGATGGGCGATCGACGGCCCCATCCAGTACGAGGCGAACAGGTCGAGCGTCTCCAGCTCGCGCAGGTCATAGCTGCGCGCCTCCCAGCGCTCGCTGAAGTCGTCGTCGCTGCGCCACTCGAAGTTGCGGACGTCGTGCATCGTCAGCACGTCGCCGGCGATCTCGCCGATACACTGACGGGCGACGTCCCGCGCCCAGTCGCGGTCGGCCCGCGGGCGCAGCGACATCCACCACACGTGCCACAGCACCACCGCGACCCAGAAGCACAGCATGCCGAACACGTTGCCCGGCACGCACACCGCCAGCAGCGTCGCCACCGTCCACGCCGCCGCCCACACCGCCGCGAAGCGCCCGCGACTGAAGAAGAAGAAGCTCGCCAACGCATGGAACGCGCCGACCAGGACCACCGCGATCTGCAAAGTGAGCCACATGCCGCGACCGCATCGTCGGCCAGCCCGGCCGCGCTGTCACCTGCTCCGGTGGACCTCCCGTTTACACCCCCTTTACGCGCCGTATACGGTGCTTTCCGGGCCCGGCCGCATGATGTCCCTGTGGCCGCGACACGCGGCAGAAGGAAACCCAGCCATGACGACCATCACCACGCTCTCCACCCGTATCACCCTCGGCTCCCTTGGCATCGCCACTTTCGGGCTCGTCGCCCTGCTCGCCGGCTCGGCCCAGGCCGCGCCGACCGCCGCCGGGAACAACGACCGCAGCGAGGCCAGGGGCGAGCGCATGTGCGCCAAGCTCGCTTGCACCGACGCCCAGAAGGCGAAGATCAAGCAGATCAAGGCCAGCAACAAGACCCCGCAGCAAAAGGCCGCGCATGACAACCTGCGCAAGCTGCAGGACCAGGTCCAGGCCGAGCTGCGCAGGCCGAGCCCGGACGCCCGCGCCATCGAGCGCCTCGATGGCCAGATCACCGCGCAGAGGACCGCCCTGCACGGCCAGCGCCGGGCCCAGCAGCTGCAGATCCTCGCCGTGCTGACCCCCGACCAGCGCACCAAGTTCCTCGACCACGCCGGGCGGCGCGGCAAGGGCAAGGGTGGCCAGCGCAAGCACGGCAAGGGCGGCCAGCGCCAGCGCGGCTGACCCGCGGAGCATGACCCGCAAGACCAAGGCCCGTGCGAGCCCCCTCGCGCGGGCCTCGTCGGTTTCCGTCGCGTCATGCGGACGAGCATCGACCCCGGCGCACGGCCTGGCCTATCCTCGCGCGCCATGCATCGCCTCGAGATCCCTGCCGACCTCGGCAAGCCCGAGATCTACGCCGAGCTGCTCGCCAGCCTGCGCGCGCTCGTCGAGGACGAGCCCGACCTGATCGCCAACCTCGCCAACATCACCGCCGTGCTCAAGCAGGGCCTCGCCGACGTCTCGTGGGTCGGCTTCTACCGTCAGATCGGCCCTGACCTGGTCCTGGGGCCGTTTCAGGGCAAGCTCGCGTGTACGCGCATCGCCGCGGGCAAGGGCGTGTGCGGGGCCGCGGCGGCCCGGCGCGTCACCCTCGTCGTGCCCGACGTCGACGCCTTCCCCGGCCACATCGCCTGCGACGCCGGCTCGCGCAGCGAGATCGTCGTGCCGGTGATTCGTGCCGGGGTGGTCGTCGCCGTGCTCGACCTCGACAGCGAGCAATACGCCCGCTTCGACGCCGTCGACGCGGCCCACCTCGAGCAAGTCGCCGCGCTGGTCGCCGGCCTCTCCTGGTAGGATCCCGGCCGATGATCATCATCACCGGCACCAAGCGCTCCGGGACCTCGATGTGGATGCAGATCCTCATCGGCGCCGGCTACCCGATCATCGGCGAGGCGTTCCCGATGCGCTGGGAGCACACGATCAAGGCCGCCAACCCCGAGGGCTTCTACGAGTCGCACCTGCGCCGCGGCATTTACTTTCGCACCAACCCCCACCCCAAGACCGGCTCCTATTTGTTCCCGGAGCAGGTCGCCCACCACGCGGTCAAGGTGTTCATCCCGGGCCTGATCCGCAGCGACCGCGCGTACATCGACAAGGTCATCGCCACCGTCCGCGAGTGGCGCGAGTACGAGTCCTCCATCCGCCGCCTCTATGCGATCGAGGACGAGTCGCGCCGCGCCGAGGGCAAGGGCGCGTTCATCCCGGAGGAGCGCATGCCCGGCGCGCTCGAGTGGTGGGCCGAGAACTTCGCGCTGGTCCGCGACATCGCCGTGCGCCGCTACCCCGTGCACGTGCAGACCTACGAGGGCCTGCTCGCCGACCCGGAGAAGGTCATCCGCGACGTCGTCAAGTGGCTCGGCCGCGGCGACGCCGACAAGGCCCTCGCCGCCGTGAAGCCCGAGCACCGCACGCAGAAGCGTCCGACCTCCGACACCGTCGAGCCGGAGATCGCCGAGGTCTTCGACACTTTTTACGCGGCGATGCACGCCGGCAAGGGCCTCGACGCCCCGCTCCTGCAAAAGCTCAACGACACCAACGAGGTCCTCGCCCCGCGCATCGCCCAGCTGCATCAACGCCTGCGCGAACAGAACCGCAAGCGCCTCGTCGCCCGCGCGGCATTTCGCCGCGAACAGGCCGCGGCCGGCAAGCCGCTCACGCCCGACGACAGCACCCACGAGGACGACGAGACCGAGGACGCCGTCTGAGCCCCGCGCGCTCGCGACCCCGCTACGGCAGACAGGCCGGGAACTGCCCCGCCCCCGACGCCGACCCGCCATCGACCACGAGCAGCCCGTGATCCTCGACCACATGTCCGAGGACATCGGTGACGCGAAAGTCGATCGGTCCCGGCCCCATGCCGCCCTCGTCGATGAAGTAGTTGTACTCGACGCGCTGGACCGACTGCCACGCGCCGCCGCCCTCGCGGTACTCGAAGCCGGCGATCGCGTTACGGTGGTTACGGACCTGCACCGCCGTCCAGAATTCGCTGCTGCCCTCCTTGAAGCGATAGACCAGCGGGCCCTCGACCGGGCACGACACGTATTGCCAGGAGATCGGCACGCGCCCGAGCTCCTTCGCGGCGATCATGGGGAACGCCACCTCGCCGAGATCGATGTCGCCTTGCGGGCACCCGGGGCAGCGGTCGACGATGCGGACGACGATCGTCGCGTCGGGTCCCGCGACCTCGACGCAGGCTCCGCACGCGGCCGCGTTCGCGTAGTCGGCGTCGTTCATCGCCGCGATCAAAACGTCCGGGCCAGCGTCGAAGCTACAGTTGCCGCTGCCGTCGGCGCCGTAGTATGTCGCCTCGCCGCTGTGCTGACCTGCCTCGCAGACGCCGCCCGCGGTGGTCGGTTCCGCAGTTGTTTCGCCGGTCAACTGTCCGCTATCCGACGTGTCCGACGTGTCCAGATCCTCCCCGGTCGTCGCATCGCCATCGCCCCCGCAGGCCAGAGCAACACCCAGCCACAGCGCTCCCGAGCCCGTTCGCCAGTTCATACCAGGCAGGACACCGCAGGCTCGCGGCGCTGTCAAATGTTCGACGGTTCGGGCGCGAGCATGGTGACGTTTGCGAGCTCCCTGTCCTTTCAGACAGCCGCGCTGCAGCCCGAACGTGGTATGAATGGTGGGTGGCGCCGCAGCGGTACCCGGTCGTGCTGGATGCCGATGTTTACACGGCTCGCCAGGCCGCGGGACGGATGGTCGCGGACGAGGGTTACCCGCGCTTGATGGCCCAGGAGGTCGCGCTGATCACCTCCGAGCTGGCATGGAACATCGTGCGTCACGGCGGCGGCGGGCACATCGAGCTGTCGATCATCACGGACCCGGTGTTCGGTCCCGGCATCGAGATCCATGCCTGCGATGGTTCGCCGCCGATCGCCGACCTCGCGCTGGCGCAGCGTGACGGTCACACGGCGATCGGCCCGATCCCCGCGGCGGTCATGTTGACGCGGCGGGGGATCGGCAGCGGGCTCGGGGCGGTCGTTCGGCTCGGCGACCGCCTGCTTCAGGTGCCTCACGGCACCGGCAAGTGTCTGGTCGTCACGCGTTTCCTGACCCGTCCGCGTCCAGCATGAACCTGGGATCCTCGCGGGCCACGACCCGCAGCCCCATCGTGCGCATGCAGTACTTGAGGCCCTCACGCAGCGAACGCAGCGTGATGACGCCCTGCATGTCGAGGCCGAGCGCCACGATGATCTGCGCGACCGAGGGCTGGATGCCGGTGATGACGCAGCGAGCACCCAGCAGGCCGACCGCGCGCATCACCTTGAGCAGGTGGTCGGCGGTCGCCGTGTCGACGGTGTCGACGCCCGTCAGGTCGACGATCGCGAACTTGGCGCTCGTGCGCGACACGGTCTCCAGCAGCGAGTTCTTCATATCGGCCGCGCGCACGCTGTCGACCAGGCCGACGACCGGCATCGTCACGATGTCGTCCCAGACCTGAATGATCGGCGTCGACATCGAGTGGATCGCGTCCTGCTGGGCCTCCAGGCGGCGGCGCAGCTCGTCCTCGACGCGGCGGTAGTCCGACTCGAACTGCGTCGACAGCGTCAGCGCCTGCTCGCGCTCCGCCACCGCTTCCTTGTACGCCGTGATGTCGCGCGCGCAGGCATACAGCAGGCCGTCCGGGCCCGGCGGGGACGCGTTCCAGGACAGCCAGCGGTGCTCGCCGCTCTTG
>JAYUXQ010000180.1:0-5328 GCA_043752905.1 Nannocystis sp.
GTCACCCGTGGCGACCGCGGTCGTGACCTCGGCGATATTGCGCACCTGGGAGGTCAGGTTGCTCGCCATGAAGTTGACGTTGTCCGTCAGGTCCTTCCACGTGCCCGACACGCCGGAGACCTCGGCCTGGCCGCCGAGCTTGCCCTCGGTGCCGACCTCGCGGGCCACCCTCGTCACCTCGTAGGCGAACGAGTTGAGCTGGTCGACCATCGTGTTGATCGTGTCCTTGAGCTCGAGGATCTCGCCCTTGACGTCGACCGTGATCTTCTTGGAAAGATCACCGGTGGCGACCGCGGTCGTCACCGCGGCGATGTTGCGCACCTGACCGGTCAGGTTGCTCGCCATCAGGTTGACGTTGTCCGTCAGGTCCTTCCAGGTGCCGGCGACGCCCTTGACGAGCGCCTGGCCGCCGAGCTTGCCCTCCGTGCCGACCTCGCGCGCCACCCGCGTCACCTCGTAGGCGAACGAGTTGAGCTGATCGACCATCGTGTTGATCGTGTTCTTGAGCTCGAGGATCTCGCCCTTGACGTCGACGGTGATCTTCTTCGAAAGGTCGCCGTTGGCGACCGCCTTGGTCACCTCGGCGATGTTGCGCACCTGGCCCGTCAGGTTGCTCGCCATCGAGTTGACGGAGTCGGTCAGGTCCTTCCAGGTGCCCGACACGCCCTTGACCTCGGCCTGGCCGCCGAGCTTGCCCTCGGTGCCGACCTCACGCGCGACACGCGTGACCTCGGAGGCGAACGATCGCAGCTGGTCGACCATCGTGTTGACGATCCGCGCGGTGCGCAGAAACTCGCCGTCGAGCGGTCGGCCCTCGATCTCCTCGGCCATCGAGTGCGACAGGTCGCCCTTGGCGACGGCACCGATCACGCGACCGACCTCCGCGGTGGGCTGCACGAGGTCGGCGATCAACGAGTTGACCGATCCGATCGTGTCCGCCCACGCACCGACGGCGCCGCCGAGCACGGCACGCTGGGTGATCTTGCCGTCCTTGCCGACGACCACGCTGACGCGCTCGAACTCGTCCGACATGCGTTGATTGAGATCGACGATCTCGTTGAGCGTGTCGTAGATCTTGCCGGCGACCCCGGTATGATCGATCGGCAGGCGCACCGTGAAATCCCCGCGGCGCATCGCCATCAGGGTCTTTAGCAGCATCTTCGTGTCCAGGGGACTCTCCCCGCCGTTATTGCGGCGAGGCGTCGTGGTGGCGCTCGGCATTTTCGGTCTCCTCGAAGGGTTCTCGTAAACTCGCCAACGAAAGCTCAGGAGTGCTCGTAGAGCAGGCGGGTCAGCTCGTCGAGCTCGACGGGCTTGACCACGTGGGCGTCGAAGCCGGAGTCGAGGGCTCGCTTGCGATCCTCCGGCTGGCCGTAGCCGGTCATCGCCACCAGGCGCGTGCGCACGCCCGGCGTCGCGCGCAGCGTGCGGGCGACCTCGCAGCCGTCCATGCCGGGCAGGCCGATGTCGACCAGCGCGACCTGGGGCCGCAATGTCAGCACGCGCTCGATCGCCTGCGGGCCGTCCTCGGCGACGTCGACCTCGTGACCCTGCATCTCGAGCAGGTCGTGCAGGGTCGCACGAATGTCGGGGTTGTCGTCGACGACGAGGATCCGCAGGCGACGCGGCTCCTCCTGCGGCGCCGCGGCGACCGGCCCCGGCAGCGGGCGCTGCGAGTCCAGCGGCGGCACCGGCAGCACCGGCAATACCGGGAGTGCGACGTTATCGAGGGTGATGCCCGCGGCGGTCGTGCCCGACGAGATCGCGGCTGCTGATGCGGCTGCTGTGGCTGCGGCTGCTGCGGCTGCGGCTGCGGCCTCCTCGGCGGCTGCTGCCTCCTCGGCGGCCTCCTCGGCCTCCTCCTGACCGGGGACCCACGCGCTCGGACGCGGCGGCGGGGCATTCATGCCGTGGAGGCTCGGCGCCTGGCTGTGGCGGCCGACGCCGGACAAATGCACGACGAACTCGCTGCCTGTGCCCTCGCCGGCGCTGCGGGCCACGACGGTGCCCCCGTGCAGCTCGACGAGGCGCTTGACCAGCGTGAGGCCGACGCCGAGCCCGCCCTGCGCCATGTCGAGGGTGCGGTCGGACTGCACGAACAACCCGAACACCTGCGGCAGCATCTCCGGCCGGATGCCGCGGCCATTGTCTTTGACGCGGATCTCGACATCGTCGCCGACGGGGGCCGCACTCAGCTCGATGCGACCGCCCGGGTCGGTGTACTTGGCGGCGTTACTGAGGAGGTTCGAGATGATCTGCGCCAGACGAGCGGGGTCGACGATCAGCTCGAGGCGCTCGGCCGGCAGCGAGATCTTCAGCTCGTGGCTCTTCTCGGCCATCAGCGGCTGGCTGGTCTGGACCGCCTGTTGCACGATCGTGGCGACGTCGATCAGGTCCTTGCGCAGGTCGATCTTGCCGGCCGTCACGCGCGAGACATCGAGCAGGTCGTCGACGAGCCGCACCATATGCCGGACCTGCCGCTCCATCGCGTCACGGGCCCGCTGCAGCTTGGGGATCTTCGGCTCGATCAGCTGAAAGGTCTTGAGGCCGGTCATGATCGGCACGAGCGGGTTTCGCAGCTCGTGGGCCAGCATCGCCAGGAACTCGTCCTTGCGCCGGTCGGCCTCCGCGAGCGCCTCGGCGCGGCTCTGTAGCTCTCCCACCAATCGCGCCCGCTCGAGCGCCATCGCCGACTGGTCGCCGACGATGTGCAGGACGTCGATCTCGTCGTCCTCGAGGTGGGCCCGCGTGCGCGTACCGAAGCCGAGGGTGCCGATCAGGTGGCCGTCCGCCATCATCGGGTAGCAGACGAACACGCGCAGGTTGGCCTGGCCGAGCTCGCCCATCGCCCCGGCCTCGTCGTCTCGTACCACCAATTCCTCGCGCAGCTGCGCGACCGTGCCGGGGATGCCCTCGCCGAACTCGAGCCACGCGTGCGCGGCGACGTCGGCCTCGGCGATGCCGCCGTGGAACTCGAGGTGCAGCCGCGGCGGGATGGCCTCGGCGACCGGACCTTGACTGTGCTCGACGAGATAGCAGCTGTAGGTCTCTAACCCGAGGTGCTCCGAGAGCTGGCGATAGAGGCGCGCCAGGAAGTGCTTGGGGTCCGGGCAAAACAGCAGCTCGTTGGCCGTGTCGGCGAGCAGGCGCAGGCGGGCGTTGGTCTTGCGCAGGGCCTCCTCGGCCCGCTCGCGCTCGCGGATCGTCAGCGCGAGGGCCTGCGAGGTCTGGCGCTCCTGCTCGACTTGCTGACGCAGCAGCTCGGCCTCCCAGCGCTGCTTCTCCTCCTGCAGGTGCCGCTCGTGCTCGTTCTTCTCGATCTCCCGCAGCAGCTCGGATTGCTTGCGAACCTCCTCGGTCTTGCGGAACAGGTCGACGAACACGTTGACCTTCGAGCGCAGGACCTCCGGGAAGATCGGCTTGAACAGGAAGTCGACCGCGCCGAGGGCGTAGCCCTTGTGCACCTGCGTGTCGCTGCGATTGAACGCGGTCAGGAAGATGATCGGGATCCGGCAGCTGCGCTCGCGACCGCGGATCAGCGCCGCGGTCTCGAAGCCGTCCATGTCCGGCATCTGGATGTCGAGGATGATCAGCGCGAAGTCCTGGTTGAGCAGGCATTTGAGCGCCTCCGCCCCCGAGCTGGCCTTGACGAACCGACCGTTGATATTGGTCAGGATCGCCTCCAGCGCGAGGAGGTTGTTCGGTATATCGTCGACTAACAGGATGTCTACTGGAGCTTCCAAACAGATCCCGGGCGCGTGAGCGTCGGAGATACTTGCAGCGCCGTCTCGCGGCGTCAAAGGTTAGTCGAGACAGTTCGGGTGGGGAAGCACGCGCGGATACTTGCCAGTGCATCGAAGGCCCGCGGGCACAGCGCCGAATGCGGGGGCAGCGCTACACCAAGATGCCTTACGGGAGGCAAGCGGCCGCAACACGGGCCAAGTGGCGAAGCCGGAGCCCCGCAAGCAGGGTCCAGCGTGAGTCCCCAGAAATGAGAAAAACCGTGGAGGCGGCGAAACGATGCAACGACGAGCGAATCGCAGTTCGCCGGTCAGCGCCGCGCATCGTAGGACGGTCGCGCGATACTGAGCTGTAGCTTGAGGCCTGCCAGCGTGCCGAGCTCGGCGAGGTCGGAGAGCAGCTCCATCTCGTCGACGTAGCGCTTGTCGGGGTCCTTTTGGTGCAGGCGATGGACGATCTCCTGCAACAGAGGAGGTCCGACGACGCCGAAGCTGGCGAGCGGCGGCGGCACCTCCGAGAGGATGCGGTGCACGCCGGCGTAGAAGTCCTCGAACTTGAACGCGGCCTGCCCGGTCAGCATCTCGAACATCACGGTGCCCAGCGAGAACTGGTCGGCACGGTAATCGATGCCGCCGCCGCGAAAGCTCTCCGGGGCGAGATAACGCGGCGAGCCGACGAAGGTGCCGGGCCGCGTCAGCTCCGAGTCGGCGAGCTTGGCGATGCCGAAGTCGAGGATCTTGGCGACATCCCCGTCGGCGACGAGCACGTTCTCCGGCTTCACGTCGCGGTGGACGATCTGGTTGCGGTGAGCGAACTCGAGGGCGTCGGCGATCTGGAACGCGAGGCCGGTCGCGCGCTCCCACGGCAGCTTGCCAGCGCCGGCGATGATCGCCCCGAGCGACTGGCCCGCCACGTACTCCATCGCCAGGTACACGGAGTGGCTGCGCGGGTCGGCGTGGTAATCGTAGACCGTGACGATGTTGGGGTGGTTGAGCATGCCCGCGGCCTGGGCCTCACGGGCGAAGCGCTGCAGCAGCAGCTCGCGGTGGACCCGGCGGATCGTGCCGGTGGCGACGACCTTGACCGCCACCGTGCGCCGCAACGCCGGATCGAAGCACTTGTAGACGGTCCCCATGCCGCCGGTGCCGAGCTCGCTCAGCACCTGATAGCGGCCGATCGTCGGCGGGGTCTCGCCCTCGGCGGCCGCCGCCGGCTCGCCCAACAATGGCAGCGGCTGGCCGGTCTCGAGGTCGTAGGCGATCTGCGGGCGCGTCGGCTCGCCGCCGGGGTCGATCATCATCGTCGTCTGGGCGGCGCTGCGCTGGACCTCGCGGTGCCGGCGGACCCGCATGACGGCCCGGACCTCGCTGGTCAGCTGGTCGAGGTCGACCGGCTTGACGAGGTAGTTGACGGCGCCGAGGCGCATGGCCTCGACGGCCTTGGAGATCAAGCCAGTGGCGGACAGCATCAGCACGTCCGGGGTCAGCTTGTGACTCTTGATCGCGGCGAGCAGCTCGAGGCCGCTGACGTGCGGCATGTTGAGGTCGGTGATGACGAGGTCGACGGGACGCGCCTGCACCTTGCGCA
>JAYUXQ010000181.1:0-5327 GCA_043752905.1 Nannocystis sp.
GCGCCATCGCCGAGGTCCTGACCCGCGAGCCCGCTGCGGACCCGCGTGTACCGCAGCAGGCGCACCAGCGCGAGGGGCATCGAGCGCAGCATGTACCACTCGAGGGCGCGCTTGTCGTAAAGCGTGCCGTCGAGGTCGAAGACCACGCCGCGGATCGCCCGGTCCATCGTGTCAGGTCTTTCGCGGCCCGAGCACGGCCAGCGTGAGGATGACGACCGCGATCCACAGACCTGTCCCGAGGAGCAGGTGCACGATCTGCATGTACCCCGGCGCGGACAGCAGGATGTTGACGACCCCGGCGCTGACCTGCACGAGCACGCCGAGCATCACCACGCCCCCCCAGCGCCGCGCCTCCGGGCTCGCCTGGGGGTTACTGAGCGCGCTGGCGACGACGACGACGTAGAGCCCGAGCCCGACCGCGATGAACGGATGGAACACGCGCAGGCGCTGGAGGAAGTGCGCCCCGGCCCCATGATCCTCGCCGAGCCGCCCCGCGAACCCCGTGGCCTGCGCAGGGAACAGCGTGTCGCCGAGGGCAGTCACGGCCCCGCTGACGCCGACGACCAGCAGGCCGACGAGCGCGGTCGTCAGCCACAGCGCGGCGCGGCGCGGCGGTGGCCGCGAGGGCGCCGGCATGCGCCCCGACCACGCCGCATACGCCAGCGCGCCGGTCAGCAATGAGGTGTTGATCAGGTGGATCGACATGACGACCGCGCGGGCGATCGAGTCGTTCTTGTCGACGAGACCGAAGCGCACCAGACCCGCGCCGACCAGCGCCTCCGTGATCGTGAACAGCACCGCCAGCGCCGCGCCGGTGCGCGCCGCGTGTCCGCGAGGGAACGTGCGTCGCGCCGCCCACACCAGCGCGAGCACGGCGAACAGACACAGACCGCTCGTCAGGCGATGCGTGAACTCGATGACCGTCGCCACCGTCGGGTTGCGCGGCACGAGGTCGCCGTGACAGCTCGGCCAGTGCTCGCCGCAGCCCGCACCCGAGCCGGTGATGCGGACCCACGCGCCGAACAAGATCACCAGCACCGTGTAACCGAGGACGCTCCAGGCGAGGCGTTGATAGCGGGTCCGTGCGGTCGCGGGCATGGCGTGGACAACGCATACCCGCTTTTACGACCGTCGCAAAGCCCTGCGTCGGCCGGGCGCAGGGTGGCTCGCTAGGCCACCGGCACACCGAGGATCGCCGCGGCGCCGATGGAGCCGGCGCGCCGCACGATGTGCTCGAAGTGCGCCCGCTCCACCGGCTGCACCGACAGCCGCTGGCCCTTCTGGGACACCAGCATGCCCGCCAGCGCCGGGTCCTCGCGCAGCTCGTCGAGCGAGAGTCCATGATCGAATTTCTCGACGAACGCGACATCGACGAGGATCCAGCGCGGCGCGTCCGGCTTCGGATCCGGATCGAAGGCGGGGTTCGCCGGATCGAGGGCCGAGGCGTCGGGGTAGGGCGCGCTCGCCACGCTCGCCAGACCGACGACCCCGGGAGGGTTCGTGCTCGAGTGATAGAACAGCACGCCGTCGCCGACGCGCATGTCGTCACGCATGTGATTCCGGGCCCGGTAGTTGCGCACGCCCTCCCACGGCGTCGTGCCTTGCCGCTGGAGATCGTCGATCGAGAACGCCTCCGGCTCGCTCTTCATCAACCAAAACCGCGGCCCTCCGCCGGCCGCCGCAGCCGCCGTGCGCGCCGCCATGGCGATCACCGGACCCGCGGATGCGGGTCTGGCGACCGGCTGCTTCTTCGCGGCCTTCTTCGCGGTCATCATGTTCGCAGTGATCGCCCGGCCGCGCACGCTTGGCAAGCGCCCGCGCCTGTGCCAGCTTGGCGCCCCGCCATGGTCGCCGTCTCCGACTCCGCCGCCTCGCTGGCCGCCGACGCCCTGCTCGCCGACGTCGATCGCAGGGCCCCCACGCGATCGTCGACCAGCTCCGCGCGCACGCCTGTACTGGCCCGCCAGGACGCGACCACGACCTCGCTCAAGCAGCTGCTGGGCATCCCGCTGCTGGCCTCCCCGTGGCTCGCGCGGCTCGGTCGGGTAAGCTTCCTGGGCACCCTCGATCTGCACCCGCGAAGCCGCGTCGCCTCGAGTCGCCTCGATCACTCGCTCGGGGTCGCCGGCCTCGGACTCGCGGTCGGCCAGCGCCTCGAGCTCTCGCCGGAGGACCTGCGGCTGCTCGTCGCCGCCTGTCTGTTGCACGACATCGGCCACTATCCGCTGTCACACGCGGCCGAGCCTGGCTTCGCGCGTGCTCTCGGGGTCGCGCACCACGGCGTCTCGGAGTGGATCGTGCGCGGCAACGGGGCGATCCCCGCGGCGCAGTCGCTGCGTCCCGCGCTCGAGCGAGCCGGCCTCGATCCGGAGCTGCTGTGGTCGATCATCGTCGGCGAGGCCGGCCCGCCGCACGCGGCCCTCTCGACCCTGCTGCTCGCGCCGATCAACCTCGACACCCTCGACGGCATCGTCCGCACCGCGCGGTCGTTCGGGCGTCGCGGCGTGCGACTCCCGCCGGTCCTGTTTCGCCGCACCGGCGATGACCTGACGATCGACCCCGCCGCCGTCCCGGCGCTCGACCGCTTCTGGGCGCTCAAGGACCGGATGTACGGCGAGATCATCAACCTCCCGTCGAACATCGTGTGCGAGGCGGCGCTCTCGCGGGTGGTCGAGGACCGCTTCGCCCCGGCGGTGTTCGCCGACTTCGTCGGTTTCGACGACGACGCCCTGCGACCGCTCGCCGACGCCGCCGCGCGCGAGGCCGGGCTGCTCGCCGGTGACGACGACCGCTTCCAGTTCGCCGGGCGCCAGGTCGGCAGCGACGACCTCGCGCGCGTACGCAAGCGCTACTTCGTCGACCCGCGCGTCGAGGTCGGCCGCGCCGGCCCGCGCGGCACAGAGTGGTCGCGCCGCTATCGCCACGGCCGCCAGCTCGTGTTCGTGACCCGGCATCAACCGGTCCAGCTCCCGCTGCCGGGCCTGGTCAGCTTCGCCGGTGAGCCGACCCCGTCGACCTGGCCGCACCTGCCGCCCGGCGCCGAGGGTCCGGAGATCTAAAAGCATGCACCTGTCCCGAGAGACAGCCACCAGGGACCCCGCGTGATCGGCCCGGTCGACTATCGGCCCTTGCTCGGCGAGCTCGGCGTCGACGCGACCCAGGCCGCGCACGTGCTCGCCGCCGCCGACGGCTCGTGGCAGCGCCAGGTCGAGATCCGTCGAGCGCTCGCCGGCCTCGAGATCCCGCCCACGCTCGCCGTGTTCGCCGTTGGATCTCTCGGTCGCTTCGAGTCCTCGGCCGCCAGCGACCTCGACTTTGCCGTCATCTACGCGCATCAACACGCCGCCGCCGACGAGGCCAGCGCCGTGCGCCACGCCCTCGCGGAGCACCTGCGAGCCCGCGGTCACGACGTCCTCGACAAGACCTTTCGCGCCCCGGTCGAGCTCGGCGCGCTGCTGCGTGACATCGGCGGCGAGGGCGACACCAACCTGCACCTGACCTACCGCGCGCTGCTGTTGACCGAGGGCGCCTGGCTGGCCAACGCCTCCGCCGCCGACGAGGTCACCGATGCGATCTTCGCCGCCTACGCGCAGGGGGCGATCAGCCGCGGTCGCTTCCTCAGCTCGCTGCAAAACGACCTGCACCGCTACTACCGGACGATCTGCGTCGATTACCGGTTCAAGGTCGAGAGCGCCGGCAAGCACTGGGCGATCCGCTATTTCAAGCTCCGTCACGCCCGCAAGCTCTGGCACCTCGCCAACCTCGCGCTGTTTTGCCACGCCGCGCAGCTGCCCGACGAGGACCGCGACATCCACCTCGCCACCGAGCTGCCGCGCCCGCCGCTGCTGCGCCTCGCCGACGTCCTGCGAGCCCAGGGTGGCCTGCCGCTGTGCGCCGACATCGTCCGCGCATACGATGGTTACCTCGCCGCGCTCGCCGACCCCGAGATCCGTCGCGGCCTCGACCGCGTCGACTACGCGACCCGCACCCGGGACCCCCTGTTCCAGCGCCTCGTCGGCGGCGCCGACCGCTTCGACCTCGCCGCGCAGGCGGTCGCCGGTCACCTGTGGGTCCACTGCAACGAGCACCTCGTGCGCTACGGCCTGCTGTGAACGACCTGTCCCATGAGACAGCATCGATCACCTGTCTCATGGGCCAGGTGATCGTGTTCGACCTGATCGGCGTGCTCGCTCGACCCTCGTGGCGCGAGCTGTGCGTCACCCCGGATCTCGAGCGCTGGCGCCAGCTCAAAATCGGTGCGACCCCCGAGAGCGCGCTGTGGACGGAGGGGCAGGGTGCGGCCTACCGCGCTGCTCTGGGCCTGCGCCGCGATCGCCTCGCGCTGCTCACCCGCCTACGCGCGCGCGGCGTCACGATCGTGATCGCCAGCAACTTCGCCCGCGAGTGGGCGCCGACCGTGCGCGCCGCGATGCCCGACGGCCTGGTCGCGCGCTGGCTCATCAGCGGCGAGCTCGGCGTCGCCAAGCCCGACCCCGGCTTTTGGGCCGCGCTCCTGCGCCACGTCCCGACCGGCACCGTCGTCGTCGATGATCAACGCCACAACTGCGAGGCGGCCACCGCGGCCGGCCTGCGTGGCCTGTGGGCCCCGGCGGGCCCTGCATTCGCGGTCCGCGTCGAGGCGGCCCTCGCGGCGCCGCGGTGACGCTTTACCGGCGCGCCCGGCTTCTCTATCCTCGCCGCGATGCCCGCTCGAAGCCTCGCCGCAACGCCCACCCTCCGCTCCCTCCGCCCCGGTCTCGCCGGCTTCGTGTCGCTCGCCCTCGGCCTGGTGATCGGCCTCGCCTGTGCCCCGCCGCTCCCGGGCGGCTCCTGCCGCGGCAACCCGTTGTGCAACACCGGCGAGCTCGGGGCCTACTGCGAGCGCGACAGCGAGTGCCGGCAGGGCCACTGCTGCGAGAACGACGAGTGCGACGGCGGCATGTGTTCACTGCCCTGCGGCAAGAATGACCCATGTCCGGGCGGCCTGACCTGCCACGACGGCAACTGCCACTTTCTGTGTGACATCGACCTCGACTGCGCCGACGGCCAGCGCTGCAAGGACGACAGCTTCTGCTCCTGGGATTGACGTCGTCCGCGCCACGCACGCGTGGTGTGTGCTAAAGCCTCGGCGATGGCGAACGAGCGTCGATTATTCGGCACCGACGGGATCCGCGGACCCGCCAACGTCCCGCCGATGACCCCCGAGGTCGCCCTGCGCCTCGGCATGGCCGTCGCGGCCCACTTCCTGGGCTGTGGCCGGCGCGGTAGCGTCGTGATCGGCAAGGACACGCGGCTGTCCGGATACATGTTCGAGACGGCGCTCGCCG
>JAYUXQ010000182.1:0-5312 GCA_043752905.1 Nannocystis sp.
CGCCTGCCGACTGGCCAAACCTGAAGCGTAAGAATGTGCGAGACTCAAAGTCTCACCGCCTCACGGCCCGCTGCCGGTCGCGCCGAGCCGCCGCCGCACCCGCGCGACCACGACCGGGATCAACGCCCCGCCGACGCGCCCCTCCTTGCGCAATGCCCTCCCGGCCTCCCGCAGCGTCGCGCCGGATCCGATGACATCGTCGAGCACCAGCAGGTCTCCGCGTGGCAGCGGCCCCGCGACGCCGAGCTTGCCGTCGACGTTTTTGCGCCGCTGATCGTTGTTGGCCAGCTCCGCCTGCGTGTGCCCTGGCTCCTCGCGCCACACCAGCGCAGACGCCAGCGCGGGCACCCCGAGCGCCTCCGCGATCACACCTGTCACCGCCTCGCGTCCGGCCCAGCGCCGCGAGGGCAACGCGACCACACCTGCGATCTCACGCCCGCTCGCCAGCTCGCTCGCCCGCTCGATCAACAGCTCCCTGAGCCCCTCTGGCAGCGCCTCGCCGTCCTCGCGGTGCTTCATGAACCACCGAAACATCGGCCCGGCGAGCTCACCGTCGAGCACCGCCAGCCCCTCCGCCATCGGCGGTCGCACGCTCGGGGGTATCGGTGAGGCCCGGCGCTCGAGCCACGCCTCCGCCTCCGCGACCCTGGCCTCGGCATGCACGCCCGAGCGCTGCCCCTTGCACAGCGAGCAGCGCCCGCACACCGCCACCTCGCCGTCCCCGAGCGCGCGCCGCAATGTCGCCATCAGGCAATCTGTCCCGAGTCTCCCATACGCGAGCATCGCGTCGAGCTCACGCCCCCGCACCGCGCTCTGCCGTTGATAGCGCTCGAGGTCCGGCCCGCCCGCCTTACCCGTCGGCACATACACCTGCCGTCCCCCCTTCGATCGTTTTTCAAGAAACCCCTGCTCGACCAGCTCGGCGACCACCACCGTCACGCGCGTGGGATGCAGCCCGGTCCGCACTTTGATCTCCGTCAACCCGGGAGGATCGTCCGGATCCGCCGCCGCGAGGATCGCCTCGAAGTCCCGCGGATCGGGCTGCGCCGCGTCGATGAAATGCTCCTGAATGCGTCGGTCATCCTCGTCGAACAGCAGGATCCCGCGCGCAGGTTGCCCGTCACGACCCGCGCGACCGACCTCCTGATAGTATGCAGTGATCGACCCCGGCACGTCGACATGCAGGACAAAGCGCAGGTCGCTCTTGTCGATCCCCATCCCCAGTGCATTCGTCGCCGCGATCGCCGGATAGCGACCCGCCAAAAACTCGTGTTGCAGCTCCCGCTTGCGCTCCGGCTCGAGCCCCGCGTGATAGGCCACGACGTCCTGTCCGCGCAGCCGCAGGTACTCCGCGACCAGCTCGGTGCGCTCGCGCGTCGCGCAGTACAGCAGCCCCGGGGCGGGCAGCCGCGGCAACAGCTGCTCGAGGTACGCCAGCTTGTGCGCCATCCCGCGCATCGGCACGACCGCGAGCGCGAGGTTCGGCCGGTCCATGCTGCTTCGGTGCACGTGCAACGGAGGCGCGCCCGGCCCCTCGAGCTGGCGCCGGATGTCCTCCTCGACGCGCGCGTCGGCCGTCGCCGTCAACGCGAGCACCCGCAGCGCGGGACGCTGCGCCCGCAGCTCCCGCACCAGCCCGATAATTTGCCGATACGCCGGCCGAAAGTCGTGCCCCCACGTCGAGATGCAGTGCGCCTCGTCGACCACCAGCAACGCGACCGGCAGGCGAGCGACCGCCGCGAAGCGCTCGACGTGATCGAGGTGCTCGGGCGACACGAACAACAGCTTGATCCGCCCCTCGGCGGCCGCGTCGCGCGCGGCCGCGTTCTCCTCCTCGCTTTGATCACTGTTGACGCTCGCCGCGGGTAACCCAAAGCGCTCGTTGAGGTGCCCGAGCTGGTCGCGCACCAGCGCCAGCAGCGGCGACACCACCACCGTCATCCCCTCGAGGATCGCCGCCGGCAACTGATACAGCAGACTCTTGCCGTACCCGGTCGGCTGGATCGCCAGTAAATTCCCGCCGTCGAGCAGCGCCTCGATGCACGCACGCTGGCCCGGACGAAACTCCGGAAAACCGAAGCGCTCGCGCAGGACCTCGTTCAAGTCAGGAAAATGCACGTCGGCAGACACCGCGCCTGCATAGCACCCGGCGCCGGATCCGACCACGAGCGCACTTCGCCGTCAGCTCGTCGCCGTCGCGGGTGTATAGCTGCGGGCATGGCCCTCAAGCTGTACTACGGCTCCGGTTCTCCCTACGCCTGGAAGGTCTGGCTCGCGCTCGAGCACAAGCATCTCCCCTACGAGCTGCGGACCCTCAGCTTCGACAGCCGCGAGAACCGCGCCCCGGAGTATCTCGGCCTCAACCCGCGCGGCAAGGTGCCGACCCTCGTCGACGGTGACTTCGCCCTGTGGGAGTCGACCGTCATCCTCGAGTACCTCGAGGACCGCTACCCCGCGCGCCCGCTGTTGCCGGCGGACCCCCGGGCCCGCGCCGTCGCTCGCCGGATCGCCGCGGAGGCCGACAGCTACCTCTACCCGGCCCAGCGCGCCCTCATGCAGGCCACCCTCTACACCCCCGAGGCCGAGCGCGACCCCGGGGCGATCGCCGCCGCCGAGGCCGGGATCCTCGCCGAGCTCGCCCGCTTCGCCAGCTACCTCTCGGGCGACTGGTTCGCTGGCGACCTGTCGATCGCCGACCTCACGATCTACCCCTACCTGCGCCTGGTCCAGCGCGTCACGGAGCGCGCCCCAGGCGTCACGGTCCTGCAGCGCTTCCCCGCCGAGATCACCGGCTTCATGCGCCGCTTCGGCGCCCTGCCCTACGCCGAAAAGACCGTCCCTCCGCACTGGCGCGGCTGAGACGACCCCGCCACCGTCGCAAAGGAGCCGGACCAAAACTCCCCGCGAGTTCGCTATGCTGCGGGCCTCGTGCTTTCTCTCGCCCACGCGCGACTCGTCCGCCTGATCCGTCTGCTGATCGCCGTCACGCTGCTGGTGCCGGCGGTCGTCCGCGCCGACGAGCCCGCGCGGCTGCGCCTGTGGCACGCCTATCGCGACGCCGAGCTCGCGGCGCTCGTCACGATGATCGAGGCTTACAGCGCCACCACCAGCGGGGCAGGCGTCAAGGTCGAGCTGCTGCAGGTCGCGCACGAGAGCTTCGGCAGCAAGCTCGCCGCCGCGATCCCGCTCGGTGACGGCCCCGACCTGTTCATCGACTCGCACGAGCGCATCGGCGACTATCGCCTGCGCGGCCTGCTCGGCCCGGCCGACGCCGCGATCGACGACCCCTCGGTGTACGCACCCAACGCCCTCGCCGCGGTCGAGCAGGAGGGCGTGCGCTGGGGCGTCCCGCTGTCGCAGAAGTTCGTCGCCCTGTTCGTCAACACGCGGCTCGTCCCCCTCGATCGCGTCCCCGCAGATCTGGAGGGCATCGCCGAGCTCGCGCCCACGCTGCCAGCCGGCGTCTACCCGCTCGCCTACGAGGCCCAGGGCGCCTACGGCCACATGCCGCTGCTGCTGGCCTTCGGCGGCCGCATGTTGGCTGGCGATCAACAGTTCGGCTTCATCGGCCCCGCCGCCGAGAGCTCGCTGACCCTCGCCAAACAGCTGCAGGATCAGGGCACGATCCCCGGCGACGCTGACGGCGCGCTCGTCCAGGAGTTGTTTCGCAGCGGCCGGACTGCGTTCGCGATCTCGGGCCCCTGGCTCGCCGGCAACATCACCAGCGCCGCGATCGAGTACGCCGTCGTCCCCTTACCGGTCGTCCGCGCCAGCGGCAAACCAATGCGTCCGCCCTTGACCGTCGAGAGCGTCATGTTCTCACCGGCAGGCGCCATCCGCCCCGAGGCCGTCGCGCTCGCCCGCCACCTCGCCGGCCGCGACGCCGCCGACCTGCGCCAGCGGGCCGGCGCGCTGTCTGCCCGTTCGGACATGTCCCTTCCGCCAGGCGACGCTGTGCTCGCCGGCTTCGCCGCGCAGGCGCCCCTCGCCGTGCCGATGCCGGCGACCCCGGCGATGCGGTCGACCTGGGAGCCGACCAACCAGGCGATCCGCAAGGTGCTACGCGGGCAGGCCAGCCCGGCCGACGCCTGCGCCGAGGCCAAGTTTCGCTTCGACGACGTCCGCCGCCCCCCGCCCGCGCCGGCCAGCACCACCCCCGCGCTGGTCATCCTCGGCCTGCTGCTGCTGCTCGCCGCGTTTCGCCTGGTCCAGCGCGCCCGCGACCCGCAGCTTCGCACCGCCGTGCGCCGCTCGCTGCCGGCCTATCGCTACGTCGCGCACTCCGTGCTCGCCGTCGGTCTGCTCGTGATCTTGCCGCTGGTGATCGGCGCCCTGACCTCGCTCTACGCCGGCAGCCCCGGCCACGGCTACTACGTCGGCCTCACCAACTTCATCGAGATCCTGACCGCCCGCGGCGGCCCGCTGCTGATCAGCGGCTCCTTTTACTTCGTCTTGCTGGTCACGATCGCCTGGACCCTGCTCAACGTCGGCTTTCACCTGTTGATCGGCCTCGGCCTCGGCCTCGTGCTCTCGCGCCCGACCCTGCGCCTGCGCGCGATGTACCGCGTCCTGCTGATCATCCCCTGGGCGGTCCCCAGCTACGTCACCGCGCTCGCTTGGAAGGGCATGTTCAACAAACAGTTCGGCGCCGTCACCGGCATGATCCATGGCCTCAATGATCTGTTCGGCCTCGACATGCAGCCGATCGCCTGGTTCGCCGACTTCTCGACCGCCTTCACCGCCAACGTCGCCACCAACGTCTGGCTCGGCTTCCCGTTCATGATGGTCGTCACCCTCGGCGCCCTCACGGCCGTCCCCGCCGACGTACTCGAGGCCGCCGAGGTCGACGGTGCGTCGCGCTGGCAACGCCTGCGCCTCGTCACCCTGCCGCTGATCCGCCCCGCGCTCGCGCCCGCCGTCACCCTCGGCGCGATCTGGACCTTCAACATGTTCAACGTCGTGTTCCTGGTCTCCGGCGGCGACCCCGACGGCACCACCGACATCCTCGTCTCCGAGGCCTACCGCTGGGCCTTCACGCGCGAGGCCCAGTACGGCTACGCCGCCGCCTACTCGGTCCTCATCTTCCTGCTCCTGATGATCGGCACCCGCCTCCCCGGCTGGATCGGCGGCCTCCCCGGCGGCCTGCGCCGGGTCCTCGCCAGCCGCCGCGCCCCGGTGACCACCGCCCACCACCGCCCCAACAACCCCTGAGCCGCGATACCTCATGACCCCCACTACCTCCGGTCGCAAGGTCCGCCCGCTCGAGTCGATCGGGGCGCACCTCGTACTGATCCTCGCCGTCGCCTTCGCGC
>JAYUXQ010000183.1:0-2084 GCA_043752905.1 Nannocystis sp.
GCCCGCGCCGGTCAGGTCCTGTGGAACTCGCTCGTCGTCGCCACGATCGCGGGGATCGTAGGCGGATTGATCGGGTGGTTCACCACCCCGACCGCGATCGACTTCCTGGCGAAGGCCAGCCCGGAGCAGGCCGAGCTCGGGGTCGCGTACGCCCGCATGCGCATGCTCGGCATCCCGGCGATGGTCCTCACCTTCAGCTACAAGGCCTTCTTCGACGGCATCGGCCGCACCCGCGTGCACCTCTACGCCGCGCTGGTGATGAACCTGCTCAACATCGGGCTCAACTACCTCTTCATCTACGGCGCCCCGTCGCTCGGCGTCCCGGCGATGGCGTTGACCGGCGCCGGCCTGGCCTCCGCGATCAGCACCTACGTCGGACTGTTCATCATGTTCGGCATCAGCCTCGGCCCGGCGAGCCGGCGCTATCAGTTCTATCGCTGGGCCCACACTCGCTGGAGCATCATCCGCGACATCGTGCGCCTGATGCTGCCCTCGGGCTCGGCGACCGTCATCCTGATGATCGGCTTCATGCTGTTCATGCGCTTCGTCGGCGAAATAGACGCGCGGGTCGGCGGCAACACCTACTCGGCGGCGACCAAGGCGCTGATGGACACCGCCTCGATGTGCTTCATGCCGGTCATCGCGCTCGGCACCGCGACCGCGACCGCCGTCAGCCAGAGCCTCGGCGTCGGCAAGCCGAACCTCGCCGCCCGCTACGGCTGGGAGTCGGTGCGCCTCGGCGTCTACGCGATGTTCGTGGTCGCCGCGATCTTCCTCGCCTTCCCGGAGCAGATCCTCCGCATCTGGGCCCCCAACGACCCCGCCGTCGCCGCCGCCGGCGCGGACGCCCTGCGCTGGGTCGCCGCCGGACTGCCCGCGTTGGTGGTCGGCCTCGTGCTCTCGCAGGCGCTCTACGGCGCCGGCGCCAATACCTTCGTCATGGTCGTCGAGGGCATCCTGCACTTTGGCGTGCTCGTCCCGCTGAGCTGGCTCCTGGGCCCGAAGCTCGGCTACGGCCTCGAAGGCGTGTGGCTGGCCGCCGCCCTCTACACCAACCTCATGGGCCTCGCCATGGCCCTCAAGTTCCTCGGCCGCGGCTGGCGAAGCATCCGCCTGTGACCGTCCACCTGTGACCGGCCCGGCACGCCCGGGCTGCCATCGGCATCCTCCCGGCTATTCCGGCTCCGGCTGCAGGGACTTTCCCGATGACCGACCGCCGGCCTGCGTCCGCGCACCGCTGAAATGCGTCAGGTTTTGCCGCCCGGCCTCCCGGTTCGCTATAGTACGGCCCATGCGCCCTGGCTTCTTGCTCGTCTCGTCCCTCGCCCTGCTCCCGTCGCTGGCCCAGGCGAGCCCCTACGCCCACCTGCACGCCCTGCAGGGCCCCGCGGGTGTGACGAGCCCCGGCACGCCGGGCACGACGACGACCACGACGACGACCACCACCACACCTGCGCCGACGCCCGCGACCGACCCGTCGCTGCGGCCGACCAGCTCGAAGGCGCCGCCCTCGAAGGACCTCGTCGACCAGCCCGCCCCGGAGCCGCAGCCGGTCGTCACGCCGCCCGCGCCGCCGCCCGAGGAGCCGCTCGCCCCGGCACCGCCGCCGCCGAACACCTGGACTCGCCACGGCTTCGGCATCCGCGGGGGCATCACGGTCATCCCGACCTTCGTGGCGCGTGGCGCCGTGCAGAGCCTGACCAACGCGCTGTGCCGCGGCAACTCGATCCCTTCAGGGGCCCTCGGTGACAAGCTCACCCGCGTCGACGGCTGCAACTTCTACATCGGCGGCGAGTACATCTACCGCCACTCCGAGCACTTCGACATCGTGCCCGCGGTCGCCTACCACCGCCTCAAGGCCCCGGACGGCCTGTGGCTCGACGACAGCGAGAAGGACGCCCAGGGCAAGCCGAACCTCGGCGCCGCCGACTACACGCAGGTCAACTTCAGCCACGTCGCGTTGCAGGTCGACTTCATCGGCCGCGGCAACCTCATCAAGACCCGCGAGTTCGCCTGGCAGCTCGGTGGCGGCGGCGGCATCGGCCTCGGCATCATCACGGGGGGCGGCTTCCAGAAGACCCCCC
>JAYUXQ010000184.1:0-2082 GCA_043752905.1 Nannocystis sp.
GGCGCTGTACGAGGAGGTCATGAGCGCGGGCTCGGGCCTGGGCGGCGCGGCGTACTGGCACGCGCGCCTGCTCGCCGAGTACCCCAAGGAGATGAAGGCGATCCGCGCCTTTGATTGCACCGAGGGGTCAGCCGAGTATGTGAGCCTGATGATGAGCGCGCTCTCGGAGCTGGGCTGCGAGGCTGGCGATCCCGAGCTGCTCGCGCTCGCGATGTCGCACCTGCCGGACGGGTTCTTCCTCAGCCAGTATATCTTCAGCGTCGGTCGCGAACCATACGACCTCGGTGTGCTCGGCGGGCTGATCCTCCGGCGCGACGAGGTGGCGGGCTGGGAGCTCCAGGTCGAAAATGGCGCCCCGCCGGTCGACCAGGCGATCGTCGGGGTCACGCCGGTGGCCCAGCCGGACGACCCACAGGTGCAGGCCGACGCGCAGGCCGCCGTCGCGGAGCGCAATGTGACGGTCGGCATGGAGATCGATCCACTGCTGGCGAACATGCAGGACCCCGCATATACGCGGATCGTCGTCAGCTTCAACTGGATCGCCGGGTCGTTCGGGGTCGGTGGATTTTATTATCTCGCCGAGGACCCGAACCTCTCGGACGTCATATTGACATTCTCGGCGAGCCTCGAGCCGCCGTCGCAGGTGCCGATCGAGATCACGGACTTCACCATCCTCACCGGGATCACGACGCCCTGTCAGCTGTCCGGCGGCAACGCGATCGTGCTCGCAGTCCCGACCGCGGACCTCGACGTCGTCGGCGACAAGGCGACGATCGACTCGCCAAAGCTGGCGTTCGCGGGGCTGGCCGTCGAGGGCACGGTCGACGCCGATAACCTGCCCTGGCTGTGCCCGCTCGACGCCGGGGGCGCGGGTGGGGCGCCTGCTCCCGAGCCCGGGCCGGTGTTTCATACGCTACGCGCCGAGGCGAACGGCCCGAAGGGCGGGGCGCGCCTCGTGGGCCGGGTCCAGCGCTGAGGTGACTGCGACGGGTCAGGGGCCGCGCCGCAGGGTGAATTGCAGGGCGAGCTCGAGGCCGATCGCCAGCTCGAACCCGCCGAGGCGCGCGCGCGAGGTCCCGTCGGGGGCGGTCAGGTCGACCGCCCTGGCGCCGTCGTCGACAACGAAGCCGCCACCGAACTCGAGGCGCGGGCCGATGCGAACGTCGCGCAACGGGCCCCGCGCCAGCGCGAGGCGCAGACCGGGCGCGACCCGCAGGTGACCGGCGAGCAGCGGTTGGCGTACGGCGACCGCGTCGCCCTTGTAGAGCGTCGTGCCGCCGCCGCCGGCCTGGCGCGGCCACCACGGCTCGACGGCGACGACGAGCACGATCGGGAGCTCGAAGCGACCGCGGCGGAGGATGTAGCCGGCGCCGAGTCCGATGCGGAGCCGGGCGAGGTCGAGGTCGCCGCTGCGAAGGCCCGCGCCACGCAGCTCGAGCGTCGCGGCGAGCCCCCGAGGACCGCGAAGCTCGACACCCAAGCCGCCGCCGCCGGCGGCGAAGGCCCGGTCCTGCACCGGTGGCCCGAGCCCGAGGACGCCGGCGCCATGGACCACGAGCGCGAGCTCCCACGGGCGCGTGGGCGCACCTGGTCGGCCCGGTGCGGGCGTCGGCTCGACGGGCTTCGGCGCCGGACCGTCGGGCTTCGGCGCCGGTTCGGCGGGCTTCGGCGCCGGTTCGGCGGGTTTGGGCCCGGGCTCGACCTCGGGCGGTGGATCGGACGCGGGCGGGGGGATCGCCACGTTGTGTCGATCCGGGGGCAGCGTGCCGTGTTCGATCGCAAACAGGAGATGGACCGCGGTTGTTGCGACGACGCGGACCTCGTGGCCGACCTCGATGACGAATGTCCGTTCAAAGGCGCGTCCGTCGGCCGTGACGGCCTGCAAGATGCCCGTGTCGTCGGCGATGCCGCGGGCGACTCTCAGGTAGATGTCGGGCGCTCCGACCGCGGCGGCGTCGCCGTGACGGGCGATCACCAGTCGCGGCAGCCGCAGGCGCAGCGCCGCCAGCACGGCCTCGTCGGCGAACCCATCGATCGCAACGTGCAGGCTGTGCAACGCGATCGGCGTGGCGGCCTCGCCGG
>JAYUXQ010000185.1:0-2082 GCA_043752905.1 Nannocystis sp.
CGCCGACCACGACGGCGACCAGCGACACCACCGACGACACCACCACCGACGCGCCGCCGGCGATGCCGACCGTGCTGCTACCCCGGGCCTCGATCACCAACACCGAGCTGGCGGTCCTCGTCAACGACCAGGACCCGCAGTCGATGGCGGTCGCCGCCTACTATCAACAGGCGCGCCAGATCCCCGCGCAGAACGTCATCACCCTCAGCTTTCCGCCGGCCGAGACCCTCGCCACCGACGCCTTCAATTCTCTCAAGGCCCAGATCGACGCCGCCGCTGGCCCGCAGATCCAGGCTTTCGCGGTCGCGTGGACCAACCCGCACAAGGTCGACTGTCAGTCGCTCGTCAGCGCCCTCGCCCTCGGCACCGACATGAAATACTGCCAGCCGCAACCCCCGTGCAACCCCACCGCCCCCGGCGGCTTCTTCGACTCGCCCTCCCTCGCCCCCTTCACCGACCTCGGCATCCGCCCCGCGATGCACCTCGCAGGCGTCAACGCCGACGACGTTTACAAGCTCATCGACCGTGGCGTCGCGGCCGACAGCACCTACCCCTCGGCGACCGGCTATCTCCTGCGCACCACCGACAGCGCCCGCTCCGTGCGCTTCTATCAGTTCGAGGCCGCCAAGGCCGCCTGGGCTTACGACGGCGGCCTCGCGCTCGAGTACCTCGACAACAGCGGCGGCATGGGCCTCGACTACATCGAGGGTAAGACCGACGTCCTCTTCTATCTCACCGGCCTCGCCGACGTCCCGCAGATCGCCAGCAACATGTACCTGCCCGGGGCGATCGCCGACCACCTGACCTCCTACGGCGGGCACATCCCGGACAACGGCGGCCAGATGAGCATCGTGCGCTGGCTCGAGGCCGGCGCCACCGCCAGCTACGGCACCGCCTTCGAGCCGTGCAACTACACCAACAAGTTCCCCGACGCCGGCGTATTGCTCCCACACTACTTTCGCGGCGAGACCCTGATCGAGGCCTACTGGAAGTCGGTCGACTGGCCCGGCGAGGGCGTGTTCGTCGGCGAGCCGCTCGCGCGCCCGTGGGGCGGCGCGATCGTCAGCTGGGAGCCGCCGATGCTCACCATCGAGACCTACCAGCTCATCCCCGGCAAGCTCTACACCCTCGAGTCGGCCCCGAGCGCCGACGGCCCCTGGACCCTCGTCCAGGACGACATCACGACCCTCCAGAACAAGCGCACCGCGATCACCATCGCCGACGCCAGCGAGCCCTTCTACCGCCTCACCATGAAATCCTGAGCCCGGCAGCTGGTAGCATGCGCCATGGCCTGGCCTCGCGCGATCCTGCTCGCTCTCCTCTCGCTCGTCGGATGCAACGGCGAGCCCGACGTTCCCACCACGCAGGACACCAGCTCGAGCACCGGCGTGGTGAGTAGTAGCAGCAGTAGCAGCAGCACCGGGACCACTGGCGAGCCGACCACCGGCAGTCAAACAACCGTCGACGACGGTTGTCCCGGTCACCCGTCCGGCGACTGGGCCGCGTGTCAACACGGCAGCATGACCGACAACACCCTGTGCGGCTGGACTGCGGGCGCAGGCAACGGCAAGATCACCTGCCTGAGCCCGTCGAGCGGCGCCTTCAATGTGTGTGGGATCCGGGACTGTATCGATGACTGCGACTGCTTCGCCGCGCCCCTCACCGGCACCGCGATCCCCTCGTGCGAGGTCGTGTTCGGCGGCGGTGGTACGGCCTGCGTGCTCTACTGCGTCAACGGTCAACAGTGCCCCGATGGCATGGAGTGCGCCAGCGGCTACTGCTACTGGCCCAACTGACCGCGACCTCTCATGCGCCTCGCCTACCTCTCGCACTACTTCCCGCCGGAGACCAACGCCCCCGCCGCGCGGGTCCACGAGCTCTCGCGCGCCCTCGTGCGCCTCGGCCACGAGGTCCACGTCGTCACCGGCCAGCCGAATCACCCTCGCGGCGTCATCTTCCCCGGCTATCGCGCGGCCGAGTATCGCCGCGAGGACGTCGACGGCATCGTCGTGCATCGCGTGCCGACCTTCCCCGCCGCCAACCGCGGCATCGCATTACGCGGCCTCGGCTACGCCGCCGTCC
>JAYUXQ010000186.1:0-12841 GCA_043752905.1 Nannocystis sp.
CTGCGACGACGGCAACAACAATACACCGATCGACACCGGCAAGTGTGACAAGGATTGCACCGCGGCGATGTGCGGGGATATTTATGTCAATACCGCGACCGAGTCGTGTGACGACGGCAACGCCAGCGACTTCGACGCGTGCACGAACGATTGCATCGCGGCGAAGTGCGGCGACGGCCTGGTGTGGGAGGGCATGGAGGCGTGTGATGATGGCAACCAGGTCGACGCCGACGCCTGCAACAACGGCTGCGTCGCGCCGCGCCGCGTGTTCATCACCAGCGCCGCGTACAAGGGTGACCTCAAGCCGGCGCTGGGCGAGGCGCTGGGGGTCGCGCTGGGCGACGCGCACTGCCAGGCGCTCGCCGACGCGGCCAGCCTCGGCGGCACCTTTTTGGCCTGGCTCAGCGACGCTCGCACGAGCCCGGGCACCCGCTTCGACACCGGTTTCACCGGCAGTTATCAGCGGGTCGACGGCACCGCGGTGGTCGTCGCCGGCTGGGCCGACCTGGCCGACGGCGCCCTCGCCCACGCGATCGACCTCGACGAGCAGGGCAACGCCGCGTCGGGCGAGAACGTGTGGACCAACACCGCCGCCGACGGCACCGCCTCCGGTGCCTCGGGCTGCATGGACTGGACCTCGCTCAAGGTGACCGACAAGGGCACGATCGGTGTGTCGGACGCGATCGACATGACCTGGACCAGCGTCGTCGAGGCGCCGTGCAGCGGCAACGCGCGGCTGTATTGCGTGGAGCAGACTGTGACTAATTGATCTTGAAGTTACGCTAAGTTAGACGATGACGTGATCACGCCTCCATCAGCTCTCCAGCGCGTTGATCGCGCGGGCACTGGCACCAGTTCGGTCGATGTAGCGGTTCGCCGTTTACATATCTTTGGCTCTTCCGGGTTCTTCGTGGGTGCCTCTTGAGGGCCGCCCTGACCCGGCTCATCCTCGTCAGCCGACCCGGGCGCGTGGCACTCCGCGAGGCCGCACGCACCGAAGGCGAACTGCGGGCGATCGGGGTCCGCAACCTCTCGCCAGTCATCAACGGAATCTTTCAAGCGAGCGACCCGAGCGACCCCGTCGCCGCGGCGTTGGCCGAACGCGGCGGTCAGGCGCTCGCCGACCTGCCGCCCGGCCTCGCCAACCTGCCGCGCAGCGAGGTGCCGCTACGACCCTTCGGCATCGTCGGCGTACCGGCCCTCCGGGCCCTGTTCGCCGATCCGGGGGGCGCGACGCCCGATGTCCCCGCGGACTCGCCTCCGGTCGACGCGCCCGACCTGGCGTCACTGCTACCTGAGCTCGAGCGCCGCGGTCACGGCGTCATCATGGCGATGGGTAAGGGCGGCGTCGGCAAGACCAGCGTGGCCGTGGCGATCGCAGTGGAGCTGGCGCGCCGTGGGCATCCGGTACATCTGACGACCACCGACCCCGCCGCCCACGTGCAGGAGGCGCTCGGCGGACCGTCGCCAATATCCGCGTCAGCCGCATCGACCCCGCCGTCGAGACTCGCGCCTACTCGGACGAGGTCGTGCTCCGCCGGTGTCCAGCTCGACACGGCCGGGCGCGCGCTGCTGGAGGAGGACCTGCGCTCGCCTTGCACCGAGGAGATCGCGGTGTTCCAGGCATTCGCACGAGTGGTCGATGATGGTGAGGCCGGCTTCGTCGTGATCGACACGGCCCCACCGGCTGCTCGACGCGTGGGTCGGTGACGCCCGGGATGTTACGTACCTGGTTCGCTGCCCGCCGAGGATGATCCTCGCGGGGCTCAAGTGGCTGGGTCAGCGAGCTCGTGTAGTGAGCTGAGCAAACCTTCCAAGCGCCCCGCCCGCGATCCACAAGGGCTGGCTGCGTGGCGCGCCCCCGAGCTGAGCCAGCGCGCGGCCTCGCTGGAGTCACACCGTGGGCAGCTCGACGTCGAGAGCTCCGATTCCCGAGATAGCCTCGAGCTCCGCGAGCGGGATGCGTGAGAAGGGCACCAGTGGGTGGGCCTGGCGTCCGCGATGGAGCCGTTCCAGTAGCTGCTCCAGCATCCCTGTCGTGCCGGCCCGATTCGAGACCAGCGAACTGTCCGGGATACCGTTACGCTCGCGGACCCGGGCCGGGTTGAACAGGAATGTCTTCGTCAAACCCAGATGCGAGCTCGACAGCTTGGCGTTGATGCGCAGCAACCGGTAACAAGCCACGAGCGAGGGCCGGCGCCTGGCCAGCCCGCGGAGCGCATCCGAGGAGGCCGCGGCGAGATCGGCGGCGTCGAGGCCGGCAGCAGCGAGGACGCGATGCGGCAGGGGAGTGCAGGTCATCCAGCGTTCCAGCGTGGCGCGCTCCTCGTCGAGGAGCGCGGGGAAGATGCGTCGCACATGGGTCTGGTAGTTCGGGAACTCGATCCCGAGCAAAAAGTCGCGTGTCAGGTATTCTGGATCTTGAGCCCCGCTGGGCGGGACGTCGCCCCGGCGCCAGTGCACTGCGAACTGACGCAGAACATCAATGAAGTGATCGGCGCGAAGCACCATCTGGCCGCCCTCACCGGGGGCCAAAAATTCTCGGTTTGTGCGGTGGACGGCCAGTAGCAGCGACGTCACGAGGGCAACGCGCGTGAGGTTCTCCTTGAGGTCGTATCCCATACTGCTCTCGACGAGAGGCTCCAGCAACTTGTTGGCCGCCGCCTCGAAAGCCTCTGCTTTCTTGAGCAGTACGAGAAAAAGCACCTCCCCCGGGTCCCCGGTGTATGTTCGGATACGCGGACCCGAAAAAGCGCCTTCGAGCGTCGCCAAACGCTCACCACGCCACACCACCTCGATCGTCGGTACATTCCAGCGTACGAGGGACGCGTAGGTGTCGCGCGGCGCGTGTCCGGTGCCGGTGCGCAGGGCGATCGCCGCAAAGTATGCCTCGAATGGTATGCGCGTGGCGCCGACGTTGAGCGTCGCTAGCGCGACCTCCGGGTGGTCGACCAGCGTCGGACCGGCCTGCTGGAGATGTCGGCCCACGGAGGAGCCCCACAGCCCCAGGTGGACGACGAGCCGTCGTGCCTGCGATGGCGTAAGGGCCTCGGGCGGAGGAAGCGTCGGTAGGATCCTCGTATTCAATGCGTGTCCGAGTGAGTCGGGGGCTCGCTCACGCGCCAAGATCGCCCTGTTCAATGCCGGCAGTTCCCCAAGCGTGAAACGTTCCCAGTCCTCCTCAGCGATCATCTATGTCCCTCTAGAAAAGCGATGCATGGTCTCCCAACGCAGCGCCCGCAAGGATGCGAGCATGGCCGAGCCCCCGCGGAGCTTAACATTGACGTCGGGCGCACGGCGCTCCCTGGCACGCCGGGGTCGAGCACGATCCCCTCGTCCAGCCCGGTCGTGTCGAGCATGACATAGCCATAGGCCTGTCGTTTACCGTGGACCGCCGCTCCGGGCGCTGGTCGGGCCTGGCAAGCGGCCAGCAACAAAGCGACGCCGATGAGCCCGCGCAAGATTACGCAAGGTACCTGCGCGCGGCTTTCCGGTCAAATTGCCTCGGCGGTGTCACGCTGTTGCCGCGTGGGTATGATTCCAGTGATGCGTATGTGTCACCTTGCGCAAGGAGCGCGAATACGCTCGTCGCTCAGGTAACTGCGTTGCGCTGCGCCGCGTCAGCACCCCGAGTACAAGCGGCCCGATCTGATGGCCACTGCGCCCAGCCAGTCGGCGTCGGTCTCGAGTTCGCCAACGAGCCCTTCGCGCTGCGCGGCCACCTCGCACGCTCCGAGATCTGGCTGCACCCGGCGAAGCCCCTCGTTGGACGACGCTGACCGCTGACGGGCTCCAGATCCATGCAGCCGACGGCCGGCAGCTGGCGGCCTACACGGCCTTATCGAAGCCATAAAGGGGGGCGCACTATTGGGGGTTGATCTTATTCTTGAGAGGCCGCAGGGAAGGCTCGCTGGTTTTGAAAAAGGAATGGAAACTGCCGAAGAAACCCTCTCAATTCAGCCGCTGAGAGCCAAGACGCTGCGCCAAACGTTTGAAAATCTTGACAAGGAGGAGTTGCTCCGGGATTTGCTGCGGGATGGCCATAGCGCCGGCTATTCAACAATGCGCGTTAATTTGAGGCGCTCAGCCGAGGTCCCCGATCATGTTGATATTCCCAGTGCCCGCCGCGGACGACCCGGCGACGGCCACGACCACGGACCCCACCACCACGACCGAGCCGACCGGGTCCACCCCGACCTGGGCGACCTGGACGCGCCAGCCCGAGCGACAGTTCCGCGGCCAGGTGTTCGAGGGTCCGAGCTGGCTGGCCTCCGACCCCTGCGTGCTCGCGGACGGCGACACCTACCGCATATATTACACCTGCCTCGCCGGTGCCGAGGTCGGAGGATTATGCGGGGTCAGCTCGCCCGACGGCTTCGCCTGGACGCCGGTCGCGTCGATCGACCCGAACATCGAGGGTCTGGTCGTGCGCGCGCGGCCCGGTGTCGGATGGGACGAGAACATGGAGACCTGCGCGGTCCGTCGCGGCGGCGAGCGCATCGAGCTGCACTACGCCGGTTATCCGCAGGTCGACATGAACGGCGACCGCGGCCCCTCCGCGCTCGGCCGGCTCGTCTCCGCCGACGGCGTGCATTTCGAGCGCGACCCCGACGCCCCCGTGCTGACCGCGACGCCCGGCGGCCGCGACGGCGACGACATCTTCAGCCCCATGATCGTGAACCATGACGGCACCCTCGAGCTCGTCCACGTCGGCTACTGCGTCGATGGTTACCATGACGGCGTCGCCGAGCCCGACCTGCTGCGCGGGCCGGACGGCCGCTACTACCTATTCATGACCGGCGGCCTCGGCGACGACGAGCCGCGGATCACCGGCCTCGCCGTCGGCCCGACCGCCCGCGGTCCGTGGACCCTCGACCCCGACCCGATCGTCGAGGGCGAGCCCCGCAGCTTCGACGCCTGCGGCGCCTTCGCCCCCTCGGTGGTGCTCGCCGGCGACCGGGTCCGCATGTGGTACCTCGGCGTCGACGACTGCGACGGCGCCTGCCCGTCCTGTGATCTTACCCAGTGCGGCTGCGACCCACATTACAGCATCGGCTACGCCGAGGCCGCCTGGCCGCTGTACCTCGAGTGAGGCGCACCGCGGCGACCGCCGGCCCCTCGAAGCCGATGGAACTACCAGCGTCGCTTCGGGACCCACGCTCTCATGGTGCGGTCCGACGGCGCCGGCGGAGGCCCAGGAGGGCCAGCAGGGCCAGCGTCGGCGGGGCGCTGCCGGTCTGGCCGCAGTTGCAGCCGCGGTCCGGGCCGTCGTCCTCGCCGGCGGTGTCGGCATCGGTGTCGGTGTCCTCGAGCGGCGGCCTTCCGGTGTCCTCGGGGAGCGGCACGGGGACCGGCGCGGGCGGGACGGGAGCAGGCGCGGGCGCGGGCGTCTCGCCGAAGGCGGGGCCGCAGGTGCGGCTCCACGAGCCGATGTTCTTCGCCTCGCAGCCGGACTGCCAGGTGGACTCGGGGATCGCGGGGGTGAGCGGGAAGTCGCGGCAGTCGGGGCCGGGGTGCCAGGTGCCGTCGACGTCGTGGCAGGGGGTGAGGTCGAAGCCGGAGAAGGACTCGAGCCAGTCGAGGTGGTTGTAGGCGATCTCGTAGACGGTGCCGAGGCCGCAGATCTCGCCGTCCTCGTCGGGGACGGACTCGGGGTGCAGGGTCGAGGCGGCGCCGAACACTCGCCAGGTACCGTCGGCCATCTGCACGAACGCGGGGCCGCCGGAGTCGCCGAAGCAGCCGCCGGTGTCCGGGCCGACCATGACGACGTCGTTGAACCGGGGAAAGACGCCGGTGATCGTCTGCCGGGTGAAGCGCTTGTGGCCGACGCCCTCGGTGAGAATGTCGCCCTCGGGGGTCTGGAAGCCAGCGGTGGCGCCGAAACCGACGATCGTCACGACGGTGCCCGGCTGCAGCGCGTCGACCTCGCAACCCGCCAGCAGCGGCGCGATCGGGACGTGATGGACGGCGACCGGGAGCGTGCAGGCGGCGAGGTCGATGCCGGCGCTGTCCCATTCGGGGTGCACGACGCAGTCGGCGACGGGGATCGGGCGCACGGGCGACGTGATGTCCTCGCCGAACATGATCGTGCCTGGCGTCGCCCATGAGTCCTCGGGGTCCATGCAGTGCGCGGCGAACAGCACCACCTGCGGGTGGATCAGCGTGCCGGTGCAGAACAGCTGGCCGGAGGCCTGGTCGAGCATCCCGACGGCGCTCGGGAACATACACTCGGTCGCGTCGACGCCGTTGAAGATGCCCGAAGGGCCAGGTTCGACGGTCGCGAGGGTATCCGCCTGCGCGGGCCGCCCCGGCAGCGCGAGCGCGGCCACCAACCCCAGAGTCCCGAGCAGCGCGGCCGATCGCAGGATAGGTTGCATATCCGATCACGATAGCCAGCCGGCGGGCGCCCGTGCAAGCGCTTCCCCCGGAGCCTCGCGCGCCGCGGCCTTGACTTCATGACCCCGCGGACGGCTTACTTCGAGCGCTCTCGATGCTCCGCGCGACTTTTTGCATCGCCCTCTCGCTGCTCGCCCCGGCCGCCACGCGCGACCACGAGGGGCCCACGGCGGTCCAGGAGCCCGAACGGGCGCCCGGGGAGGTGCGCGACGAGCCCGCGGCTCCAGGAGCCTCGCCGGAGCCGGCGGTGCCCGGGCAGCCGGCGGTGCCTGTGAGATCGGACGCGAAGCCGGACGCGAGGTCCGATGGAGGTCCGAAGCCGGGGTCGGCCGCGAAGGTGCGGCCGAAGTGGTGGGGTCCGTATCCGCGGCCGAAGATAACGGGCTTCGGCGGGCCGGTCCTGCAGCTGAGCGGGCTCGACCGCAAGTTCGCGGCGGTCGTCGGGATCATCGTCGGCGCGACGATCAAGCGTCGTGTGTCGATCGGCGCGGCGGCGTTTCGTCTGCTCAACCCCGCCGACGCCGGCCCGACCTCGGTCGGCGCGCCGCGGCGGCTCGACTTCACGTACGGCGCGCTGTTCGTCGCCGTGGTGTTCGCGCGCACGCAGCGGGTCGACTTCACCGTCGAGGGCCTGATCGGTGGCGGCGGGGCATGCCTACAGAACCCGAACACGGGCTCGTGCTACGCGCGTACCGCCATGTTCGTCGGTCAGCCCGGGCTCGCCGCGCGCATCACCCTCGCACCGATCGTCCGCATCGCGGTCGGGCTCGGCTATCGCCTGGTCGCCGCGCGCAGCTGGTCAGGGCCCACCGACGCCCGCCTCGGCGCGCCGGTCGGCAGCGTGATGCTCGAGTTCGGGTTGTTTTGAACATGTCCCCGGGGACATGTCATGCGGGCCCGCCAGCGAGCAGCGCCAGCACGCGCGGGCCGTTCCCGCGTCATTCACGGCTTACAGGAGCCATCCTTGCATTCCCAGACCTGACACTTCTTGCCGCACTTTCCGCAGTTCCCCTCGTCCGTCTTTAGATCGATCTCGCAGCCGTTGGCGAAGTCACCGTCGCAGTCGTCATGACCGTCCGCGCAGGTGAGCAGCTTGCAGTCGTCTGTGCACGTCGCGTTGGTGAGCGGCTTGGCCGGGTCACAGTTCTCGTCGGGGGCGGTGACGATCGCGTCGCCGCAGTAATTTCCCTCGCCCTCGCAGTCCGCGGCGCAGCCGCTGGCGTACACGCCGTTCTTCACGCCGAGGTCGCAGACCTCGCCAGCGCTCATGTTGAGCTTCGAGTCGCCGCACTTCACCAGCGTGCAGTCGGCGTTACAGGCGGCGCTCTCGGGGCCGTCGTCGCAGCTCTCGACGTTTTGTCGCGCGAAGCCGTCGCCGCACACGGCCTTCTTGCACGCGATGCAGGCGTCGGTGTCGAGCTGGTTGGCGTCGTCGCACTGCTCGCCCTCGTCGAGCTTGGCGTTGCCGCAGGTTGGCGGGAGGGTGCAGTCGTTGTGACAGGCGTCGGCATCTTCCAGGTTGCCGTCGTCGCAGGCCTCGCCAGGGTCGAGCGTGTACCCGTCGCCGCACACGTTGACGCCGCACACGGGTGTGCACGGCCGTCCGGGGCCGTTGTTCGGGCCGTCGTCGCAGGCCTCGTCCGGGTCGAGGAGCCCGTCGCCGCAGGCGGGTGCCGTGGTGGTCGAGCCGGTGTCGGAGCCGGTCGCGCTGCCGCTGCCCTCCGAGGTCGACGTCGGGCCCGCGCTGACCGAGACCGCGGTCGTGGTCGCGCTGGTGGTCGGGTCCATCGTGCCGGTCGTCGTCGATGCTGGTGCGCCGGTGCTGGCGTCGCCGGTGGTCCCGGTCGCGCCGGTGCTCTCGCCGAGGCCGGTGGCGTCGAAGCTGCACCCCAGCGACGCGAGGAGCAGCAGGCGAGGGCGTCGTCGATCTATGGGCATGGGCACGACTCCGCGGCGGGGCGCCAGACGGCATCAATAGACGCAGGAGCTCTGGAAACAGAAGTTCCCCGGGCCGGCGCAGACCTTGCTGCACATGCCACAGTTATTCTTGTCGACCTGGAGGTTTTCGCAGCCGTCGCCGATGTTGGCGTTGCAGTCCGCGTGCTTGGCCGTGCAGGTCGCCTTGCAGCTGGCGTCGCAGGTGACCCCTGCGGGCCGGTCGCCGCCGTCGCATTGCTCCGGGCCCACGTCCCATTTGCCGTCGCCGCACTTCGGGCCGGCGCCGTCGCAGGTGACGTTGCACGGGCTGCCGTACATGCCGTTGTTCGGGCCCCCGTCGCAGTCCTCGAGGCCTTGCTGCAAGATGCCGTCGCCGCAGGTGGCCAGCTGGCAGGTGTTGAGGCAGCCGTCGTTGTTGTTGGTGTTGCTGTCGTCGCAGCCCTCGCCGGGCCCGACCTTGCCGTCGCCGCACTTGGCGGCGGTGCACGCGTCGGTGCACATCTTGTCGACGCCGTTGTTGGGGCCGTCGTCGCAGGTCTCGCCGGCCCCGAGGTAGCCGTCGCCGCAGGTATTGACGGTGCAACCAGGCGTGCAAGCCTGGCCGTTCTGCGGGTCGGGCCCGGGATCGCAGGCCTCGCCGAGCCCGAGGTAGCCGTCGCCGCACACGTTGCTCGTGCACTGCGGGGTGCAGGCCTTCCCACCCTGATTATTCGGGCCAGCATCGCAGTCCTCGCCCGGGTCGGGCATGTCGTCGCCGCAGCTCGCGGGCGGCTCGGTCGTCACGGTCGTCGCGGTCGTCGCGGTCGTCGCGTCGGACATCGACGTCCCGGACACGTCGCCCGTGCCGGTGGCGCTGCCCGAGCCGTCGGGCTCGTCTCCGGTGGAAGATGCCGGGGCATCGCTGGTGGGGTCCACCGTGGCGTTCGTCAGGCCGGGTGTCGGCGCGCCGCCGACCTCGTCGCCGAGCCCGGTCGCGTCGAAGCTGCACGCGAGCAACGTCGCTACGGCGAGCCCGAGGAGGGCGCGCGCCACCGGGGTCGTGCAGGCGATGGGGGACGGCGCGGGCATCGAATCATGGTTGCTCGAAGCAGTAGAGGCGCGCCATGCTGTCGCAGTTGAGCTGGCAGGAGCTGCTCCATGTCATGCTGCTGATGGTGTCCGCGAGGCCGCCGCTGCTCTTGTCCGAGTTTTTCGTGCTCGTCCAGTCCACGCAGTGCCCGCCGTCCATGACTCCGGTCGGCTTGGTGTTGGTCCACACCAGCCTCTCGGTGTTGTTGCAGTTCATTGCACCGGCGCCGATCGACATGCCGCTCTCGCTGATGGAGATCGGTATACCGAGGCTGCCCTCGATCAGGTCCATCCAGTCGTTGGCGACCGTCTTCCCGTCGAGGCGCCGCCATGGCATGCCCATCTTGGCGAAATTCTTGACCGGGTCGTCGTCGCTGTCGCTGATCCACGCCTTGTATTTGCCGGCGCCGGGCAGATTCGCGGCCATCGCGGCGTCATTGCACTTTTGGTTGGCCCCCGTCGTCCCGCCCAGGTCGCCCTGGAACTTCTGGCTGGACACGAACACGATCAGCGCGATCCTCTTGCACATCGGGCTGCACAGGTCGCCGTCCATGAGGTTGCCGTCGTCGCACTCCTCGCCCTGGTCGATCATCCCATTGCCGCACGGCTGCTTGCACATGTTCGTGCACGCGTCGGTGTCGACCATGTTGCCGTCGTCGCAGTCCTCGCCGGCCTGCACAAACGCGTCGCCACACGTGGCCTTCTTGCACGCGGCGGTGCACATGTCCTCGTTGTCGGTGTTGCCGTCGTCGCAGTCCTCGCCGGCCTGCACGAACATGTCGCCGCACTTGGCGGTCTTGCACATCGACGTGCACGCGCCCATGTCGCTGTTCATGCCGCCGAGGTCACACTCCTCGCCGATCATCGTCGAGAGGATCGAGTCGCCGCAGACCGGCAGCTTGCACGCGTTGGTGCACGCGTTGGTCTCGTCCTGGTCACCGTCGTCGCACGCCTCGCCAGACCCCGGCTTGCCGTCGCCGCAGGCCGCCAGCGTGCAGTCGTTGGCGCAGTCGTCGTCGTCGACCTGGTTGCCGTCGTCACACTCCTCGGCAGGCTGCGTGTGCCCGTCGCCGCAGACCGCCGCGGTGCAGTCGAGCTTGCACGCCTGGTCGTCGCCGTTGGCGTCCCCGTCGTCGCAGACCTCGCCCATGTTGATGTTGCCGTCGCCGCAAAACGGCAGCTTGCACAGGTTGCTACAAGCGTCGTCGTCGACGACGTTGTCGTCGTCGCACTCCTCGCCAGGCCCGAGCGCGCCGTCGCCGCAACCGGTCAGCTTGCAATCGTTGCTGCAGGCGTCCATGTCGTTGGTGTTGCCGTCGTCGCAGCCCTCGTTCGACGCGACGTAGCTGTCGCCGCACACGTTGCTGGTGCAGTCGCTCTTGCAGGTGCTGCCCTGACCGTTGGCCGGGCCGTTGTCACACTGCTCGCCGTCGTCGAGCATCGAGTTGCCGCAGCTCGCCGGGGTGCTGGTCGTGCTCGTCGGGTCGCCGGTCGTCGGGTCCGTCGTCGTCGTCGTCGAACCAGTGCTCTCGTCGCCGGTGGTGGTGGTGGGGACGCCGCTGCTCTCCGCGCTGAGACCCGTCGCATCGAAGGTGCATCCGGTCAGCGAGAGAGTGGCGGCCGCCACGAGGAGTTGAAGGCGCATAATGCGGGTTCCTGACATCTTGGATTAAGAAGGGAAAGACAGAGCGGGCAGGCGTGGCCATGGCCTCGCCGAACCGCTGGAACACGATACGAGAGCCGCTGTATGGCTGTCCACCCGCGGACTCATTGAGGCTCGTGGCCGACAGCGCGCGAGCGGATCTGCTCGCGCGTGCACATGTCTCGGAGAACAGGCGAGGAAGCGTGGCTACGCTCGCGGGTCCGAGTAGGTCATCAGGCCCTGCGGCTGCCGTGCGATCCAGCGCCCGCCGCGGAGCAGCAGTATGCCGCCGATCGCCACCGGGATCGCCGTGACCGCCACCGCGAGGCTCAGGCCGGCGGAGGCGCTGCCGAGCACCGGCGTCGCGGCGTCGCTGACGACGCCGAGCAGCACACTCGACAGCGCGTCCCCGAAGGCGTGGATGCAAAGCACGTTGACGGCGAACGCGGCGCCGCGCATCTGCACGGGGACCGAGCCGATCAGCGCCGCGTTGAGCGGGCCGGTGTTGAGGAACAGGAACAGCTCGGCGATAAAGACGACCACGAAGATCGCCGGCAGCGAGTCGAGCGTCGTCATGAGGACGATGAACGGGCTGCTGCACAGCAGGCCGATCCCGCTCAGGCGAAAGTACCCGCCGGCCGAGCGCGCCTGCATGCGATCGCCGAGGCGCCCGCCGACGAGCGTGCCGATCACCCCCGCCAGCACCGTGATCCCGCCGAAGATCGTGCTGGCCTCGCCCGACGACATGCCGTGCACGCGCTCGAGATAGGCCGGCATCCACAGCGCGAGGCCGCCGATGGTGAACGTCATCAACGCCAGGCCGATCGTGTTGATCCGCCACGCCGGGGTCCACAGCAGGCGTTTGAGCGTCGCCGGCAGCGACAGCCCCACGGCGGGCAGCACCTCCTCGTCGTTTTGGCCCCTGCGCGGCTCGACCATCAGGAAGGCCATCAACGCGAACAGCAGCCCGGGCAGACCGCCGACCAGGAACACCGCGCGCCAGCCATAGAACTCGCCGATGTAGCCGCCGAGGATGTAGCCCAGCGCCGAGCCGACCGGCGTCGCCAGGTAGAAGTAGGCGAGCTTGCGGCTGCGCAGGTCCTTGCTGTAGAGGTCGGCGATGATCGACGGCGCGATCGTGGCGTAGCAGGCCTCGCCGACGCCGAGCACCGCCCGCGCGAGCAACAGCTCGTGATAGTTGCGGGCGAACGCGGCGGCGACGGTCGCCAGGCTCCACAGCAGCACGCCGCCGGCGATCAGGTTCTTGCGGCGCATGCGGTCGCCGAGGTACCCGATCGGGGCCGTCAGCGTGTAGACGATGACGAATACGCTGCCGAGCAGGCCGGTCTGCGCGTCGGTCAGGAACCACTCGAGCTTGATGCGCTCGAGCACCGCGCTGAGCAGCCGCTGGTCGATGTAATTGAGGAAGTTGATCGTCGTCAGGACGATCATGATGTAGAGCGCGCCGCCGCGAACTCCGCTCATGGGCCCGCCTCCGCCGACCCGAGCAGGCGGGTCCACTCCTCGAGTACGACCTCGGCCTGCACATGCATGGCGACCCAGGCTACCATGGCGCCGTGTCACCGGGCGCGCAGCAAGGGTCGCGACTGCCGCGACTGCCGTGGGTCGGCCTGCTCCTGCTGCTGTTCGCGCTGGGCTGCACGCACCTCGGAGGCGCCCGGGGTCCGCGGGGCTGGCACTACACGGTCGAGCCCTCGGCCACGCTCGACCGCCTCGACATCGAGCTGTGCTTTGACGACCGGATCCCCGCGACGCTGGTCGCCGACGAGGATGGTG
>JAYUXQ010000187.1:0-5301 GCA_043752905.1 Nannocystis sp.
CCCCCTGCTGGACCGCGCCGCCGACCTGGAAGTGCGAGCGCTGCGGACCCGAAACAATGGGCGCCGGTGCCGGTGCCGGTGCCGGTGCCGGTGCCGGCGGGCCCGACGTGAGCAACGAGCTCGGCATCCGCATCATGCCCGGGATCAGCTCCGGGCCTGCGGTGCCTGGCTTGCTCGGCTTGCCCCGTGTGGTCATAGCCGCAGCCGCTCGTAGAGGCGGTAACGCAGGCGGTAGAAGCCGACCTTCTCCTCGACGGCGAGCCCGGCGGCCTCGAGCCGGGTCGAGATCTCCGGGTCGAGCTCCGAGAGCGTCTCACTGCCAAGCCGCCGCACGCCGGCCAGCAGCTCCGGCGCGTTGTGCAGGCGTCGCGAGTAGCGCTGCAGGAAGTCGTCGAACAGGCTGGTGCCCTCGTCGAGCAGCTCGCTGACGGAGGTGCCGCCGACGAGGTTGGCGCGGTGCATCACGTGACGAATGAGGTACGGGTGCCCGCCGACGAGGTCGGTGAGGGTCTGGAAGTCCTTGTCGGTCCACGCGAGCCCGTAGAGCTCGGCCATCTGCTGGATCTGCGGGCGCGTGAAGTCACCGAGGACGATCGGCGGGGTGAGGTTGAACGGCGACTGCGTCGGGCGGTCGATCAGTCGCTGCGGGGTGGTCGAGATGCCGAGGATGAAGCGCAGCTTCTCCAGCCGCGGGTCCTGGGCCCACGCGCGCAGCATGCCGAAGCAGTCGTCCTTGAACGGCAAGCTCCACACCGCGTCGACGCGGTCGAGCGCCATGATCACGCGTGTGTTGACCAGCGGGAGCACGTTCTCCCGCATCAGTCGGCCGAGCTTTTGGTTGACGCTGCCGTGCGAGCGCCACAGCATCGGCACCCAGTCCTCCGGGCCACCGAGCGCGCCGACGATCTGGAACGCCAGCTCGCGGATGAAGCTCGGGTAGTCGGCCCGCGACTCGTGATCGAAGGTGTCGAGGTTGATGGCGATGACGCGACAGTCGCCGCCGTCTTGCTGCATCACGCAGTTGGTCAGAAACTGCGCCATCCAGGTCTTGCCGAACTTCTCCGGCCCCCACAGCACCACCGGCGCGCCGGGCTGGTCGAGGTAGTTGAGCGCGGTGCGCTCCTCCTCGGCGCGGGAGATGTGCCAGCTTTGGTTATAGGGAGCGCCGGGCGGCTGGACCCGCGCGGCGATCGTATAAAAAATGCCCGAGTCGCCGATGCCACCGCCGCTGAGCGAGGTGATCATGTCGGGGATCGGCGCGGTCTGCGAGGCTGCCGCCCTGGGCTCGATGACCGGGCTCATGCTCGGGCTCATGCTCGGTGCGCCGGGCGGCGAGCCGACGGGCGCCGGCGGCGGCTTGCGCGCGAACGGCAGCGGCTCGGGCCGCGTGCCCTGATCGTCGGACAGCTCGAAGGCGTCGAGGTCCTGGACGATGCGCCAGTGGCCCGCAGCATGCCGCCTGGCCACGCGTGGCCACAGTCGCACGCTGGCGTCGCCGCGGTCGTCGACGGCGATCCGTCCCGCCGCGTAGCCGTGCCGGCGGTCCTGCTTGCCGTCTCCGAAAGTCTCGAGGCCGAACAGCGAGCTGCCCTGGATCTGGCGCCGCACCGCCGAGCCGCCGATGCTCAGCGAGGTCGTCATGTGCTCGTGCATGTGCCCGTAGACGTGCGCGGCGAAGCGACCCGGCGTGACCACCTCGCCGAAGAAGTGCTCACGCGCTCCCGGCGACATCCAGTCCGGCGGGTGATGCGTCATCATCAGCGTGAAGTCGCAGTTCTTGACCCACGCCGGCCCGTCGCCCTCGCACGCGGCGTGGAACTGGCGCACGTCGACCGCCAGCTTGCCCTCGTAGTTATCGCCGGTCAGCTGCAGGAAGGCGCTGTTGAGCCCGACGATGCCGAGCCGCAGGTCGCCCCTGGTGACGACGCTGGAGAAGTCGCCGGGCAACATGCCATACTTGCGCTGCAGCGCGCAAAACGGCTGCTGCTGCTCCCAGGCGCTGTAATTGGCGAAGGCCTGGTCGACGAGCTGGCGGTACGGGGAGGTCTTGTCGCGCCAGAACTCGACCTGGACCTCGGGGAAGTTGGGCCAGCGCGCGAGCACGAGGCTCTCGGGTCGACGCGGGTCGGGGCGCACGAGGTCATGGTTGCCGGGGACGGCGAGCAGGCTCGGCGTGGAGCCGAGGGCCTTGAGGTGGGCCCACAGCTGCGCGAGGGTCTGGCTCAAGCGCGCGAACTCCTCGGGCGCGGCGCGCTGGGTGAGATCGCCGGAGAACAGGACGAGGTCCCAGGGGCCGCAGCGATCGTGCAGCTTTTCAAGGTCGGCGAACAGGATCTCCCGCACGCCGGGCCACAGCCACCCCTGAGCGTCGAGGCCCTGGTGGAGGTCCGTGAAGTGAAGCCAGCCGAAGGAGCGCATATAGGGTCTCAGTATATCATCCGGGTGAGCCGAAGCCGGCAGGAGCGCGGCGAGGAGCGTTCTCGCCTGCGACGAGCAGCGGGACGGCGAGTCTTCGCGGCAGGGGTGGTGCAGCAGGCCGCGGACCCGGGGTCCGGGCCATTGGCGTGGTACGTCCGAGCCGCGACCGCGGCTTCCAAACTTGCTGGCCGCGCCGGCGCAATCTTGCGCCCGAGGCCTAGGCAGAGGCGCGCCCGGTGGGCGATGCTCTCGCCGTGCGCAGCCCCTCCCGATGGCTGATGATCATGGCCCTGTTCGCGGCGAGCATGCCCGGCCCCGCGCGCGCACAGGATCCGGCGGAGCTGGTTCAACCTGTCCTCCAGAACAGCGCCGAGATCGTCTACCCCGAGGACCTGCGGCGCCTCGACCCTCCGCCGCAGGGCCGCGTCGTCATCAAGCTGGTCGTCGGCATCGATGGTGTGCCCCGCGAGCTCGAGGTCAGCGAGCGCGTCCACCCGGAGCTCGACGCGCTCGCGCTCGCGGCCGTGCAGGCGCTACGCTACAGCCCGGGTCTATATAAGGGCCGGCCGATCGAGGTCGTGCTGTCGGTGGCGATCGACATCGCGGCGCCCGCACCGCTGCCACCCCTCGCGGCACCCGCCGATACCCGGCCCGAAGCCACGATAGATCCCGCCGTGACATCCGTCGAGCCCGCGGGCGCGACTCCGACCCCGGAGTCGACGGCGCCGGTGCGGATGCGCGGCGTGCTGCTCGAGGCCGGGCTGCGCACGCCGATCTCGGGCGCCAGCGTGCTGGTGGTGCCGGCCGCGGCGGACCTGCCGATCGGCGAAGTGACCAAGAAAGACTACGGCGAGCAGCCGGCGCCCGCGTGGACGCAGCGCACCTTCACGGGCGAGGACGGAGGCTTCGAGCTGCGCGGACTCCCGGAGGGCCGTGTCCGCGTCATCGTGCTGGCGCAGGGCTTCGAGCGCCTCGAGTACATCGAACAGATCTCGGGCAACGGCCGGCTCGAGGTGAAGTACTTCCAGCGTCGACTGGTCGTGAACCCGTACCGCACGGTGGTCGCGTCGCGCCGCAACGAGCCGGAGGACGTCTCGCGGCGCACGATCTCGGTCCAGGAGATCAATAATCTTCCGGGCACCCAGGGCGACGCGCTAAAGGCGATCCAGAACTTCCCCGGCGTCGCGCGTCCACCGTTCGGCGCCGGCTTGCTGGTCATCCGCGGCGCGGCGCCGCAGGACTCGCGGACCTACCTCGGCTACCACGAGATCCCGCAGCTGTTCCACTTCGGGGCGCTGTCGTCGACCTTCAACGCCGACATCCTCGCGCAGATCGACTTCATCCCCGGCAACTTCGACAGCCGCTTCGGCGACGCGATCGGCGGCATCATCAACGTCAACCCGCGCAAGGGTCGACGCGACGGCATCCACGGCTACATCGACGCCGACGTGTTCGACGCCGGCGTGCTGCTCGAGGGCAAGATCAAGAAGGGGAGCTTCGCGCTGTCGGGTCGGCGCAGCTACATCGACGCGGTGCTCAAGGCGGCCGTGCCCGCGGACGCCGGCCTCGGGCTGACCCAGGCCCCGCGCTACTACGACTATCAGGCCCTGTTCGACTACCCGCTCGGCGGCGGCGAGTTCTCGATCCGCTGGTTCGGATCCGACGACCGCTTCAAGCTGATCGCCAAGCCGCCCAACGACACCGTCGACACCGGCAACAACAACGCCCAGACGGCGATCCTGTTCCACCGCTTCGACCTCGTGTACCGCAAGCAAAACGGCCCCTGGGACTTCCTGATCACGCCCTCTTTCAACTTTCAACGCCTCAGCGGCAAGTTCGGCTCGCTGTTCGCGTTCGACTTCCCCAACGTCGGCTTCTCGTTCCGCGCCGAGGCCTCGCGCCAGCTCAGCCACCGCGCTGCGATCCGCATCGGCACCGAGCTGCAAGCCGGCCGCTACAACATCGACGCCCGCGCGCCGGGCTTCCCGGCCTCGGGGGGCGTCGGCGGCACCGGCGTGTTCAACATCGGCGACATCGCCCAGTCGTACGCGACGCCCGCGTTGTACGCGACCGGCACGATCAAGCTCGGCGAGCGCTTCACCCTGCTGCCCGGCGCGCGCCTCGGCTACTACGCGATCCAGGTCCAGAAGATGGCCGTCGACCCGCGCCTGCGCTTCTTGTGGAACGTCGGCGAGGAGACGACGATCAAGGGCGGCGTCGGCCTCTACAGCCAGATCCCCGACCTCATCAGCCTCAACCCGCTGTGGGGCAACCCGCGCGCCAGCATCGAGCGCAGCGTGCATACCAGCCTCGGCGTCCTCCAGACCTTCGACAACATCGGCGCGAGCCTCGAGGTCACCGGCTTTTATAAATATGTGTTCGACCGCTCGACCGCGTCGAGCCGCATCATCCTCGCGCCGGACGGCACGCTGCGCCTCGAGAACTTCGCCAACCAGGGCACGGGCCAGATCTTCGGCGCGGAGCTGCTGCTGCGCAAGGCGCTGACCAAGAAGTTCTTCGGCTGGGTCAGCTACACGCTGATGCGCAGCCTCGTACGCGAGCGGCCCGGCGCGGAGTACAAGCCATTCGCGTTCGACCAGCCGCACATCCTCACCGTGATCGCGGTATACAAGCTCCCGCGCGGCTGGCAGATCGGCGGCCGGTTCCGGCTCGTCAGCGGCAACCCGACCACGCTGTACAAGGATGGCGTGTACGAGGTCGGCGCCAACGACTATCTGCCGTGGACCGGCAAGGCCGGCCGCCTACCCGCGTTTCACCAGCTGGACCTGCGCGTCGACAAGCTGTTCACATACAAGCGCGTGCTGATCAACGTCTACCTCGACGTGCTCAACGTCTACAACCATCAAAACGTCGAGGCGATCG
>JAYUXQ010000188.1:0-5300 GCA_043752905.1 Nannocystis sp.
GACGGGTGGTTCCACGTGTACAGATGCTCCAGGCCGACGAGCTCGGCGAGCTGGGAGAACTTCGCCACGTCCGCGGGGTGGGCGAGCAGTCCATCGACACGCTGTTCGAGCGGGCCAGGCGCTTTCAGCAGACCGTGACGACTGGCAAGGCGGTTGCTGTCGCGGCGTAATCAGCGGAACGTGCCGTATCGCCCGGTGAATGAACACCGGAAGCGATTCTCATCTTCTCTAACCCATGGGCATATACGTCATCAAGGTAGCCCCTGAATCCGAGCGACGGAGACTCGACAATCGTGCACACGGCGGCGCCACGTGGACGCGAACAGTGTCCCCCGTATATACATTGGACCAAACTGTGATGCGCTCGCCACCGGCGATCAAGATCGAGAACAACGTAATGCTCCGTACATGTGCAAAGAGTCCCGCGTATGCTCCGCCGCCGACAATACGCACCCAGTGTTACGCCCAGCATCGCAGTTCGGGAGCATGCGAATCCCAATCTACGCCTGGATGAATCACCAAAGCGGCGACTGCAATGAGGTACGTGACCAGGCTTATCAAGACCAGATAGGAGGTTATGACCCGCGCAAAGTCTCGCCGTCCGCGTCGGCGAGCACCGCGGTGCCTTCGTCGGTCGCCGGTGCGCGCATACGGTTGTTTGTGCACGCACAGATCCGGGCAGGCGAGGGTCGATCGCCGCGTTCACGCCCGTCGGGAGGGCCGCCACGGCGGCCCGGGCGGCAAGGTGGCTGACTTCGCGCTACCGTGCCGACGGTTCCCAGCCCCGCGCCAAGCGCGTATATCCGCAGCCATGAAGCAGAACGCCACCCTCGGTCAGACACTTCGGTATCGGTTCGACAACCTCATGGCCCGCGGGGCCGGCCCGCAGATGCTGCTGCTCGGCGGCATCACGCTCGTGGCCATCGTGGTCACCGCGATGGTGCTGGCGCTCTCCGGGCTCGCCCCAGCGGTGGGTGACGACGGCACGACCGAGAGCTTCGGGCAGCTCGTCTGGCGCGGCCTCATGCGCACCATGGACTCGGGCGCGGTCGGCGGTGACACGGGCTCCTGGTCCTTCCTGATTATCATGCTGGTCATCACCCTCGTGGGCATCTTCGTGCTGTCGGCCCTGATCGGCATCCTCAACGGGGCCCTCGAGGGCGCCCTGGAGAACCTGCGCAAAGGCAAGAGCCGGGTGGTCGAGTCGGGCCACACGGTCGTGCTCGGCTACACACCCAAGGTCCACACCCTGCTCGGCGAGCTCGCCGAGGCCGCGCGCAACCAGAAGGACGGCTGCGTCGTGGTCCTCGCCGATCGCGACAAGGTGGAGATGGACGACGAGATCGCCTTCCACCTGGGCGACCGCGCGAAGCTCCTGCGGGTCGTCACGCGCTCGGGCAGCCCGCACGACCTGGCCGATCTGTCGATCGTGAACATCCCGGCGGCGCGCGCGGTGGTGGTGCCGTCGCCCGAGGGCGGCCCCGGCGAGTCCATGACCCCCAACGAGGCCGACACCGTGGTCCTCAAGACGTTGCTCGCGCTGAGCAAGGTCCCCGGGGCCAGGGCCGTGCACCTGGTCGCCGAGCTTCAGGAGGAGAAGACCGTCGGCGTGGCCCGCATGGTGGTCGCCGAGTCGGCCGCGCTGGTGCTCTCGCCGCCACTCATCAGCCGCTTGCTCGTGCAGACGGGCCGCCAGTCGGGCCTCTCGGCGGTGTACCTCGACCTGCTCAACTTCGAGGGCGAGGAGATCTACGTGCAGCCGGTCGCCGCGCTGGCCGGCAAGACGTTCCACGAGGCGCTCCAGGCCTTCGACGACAGCGCGCTGATGGGGGTGTTGAGCGCGAAGGGCGAGCTCCTGCTGCCGCCCTCGTTCGACCGCAAGTTCGAGGCGGGCGATCAGGCCGTGGTCATCAGCGCCGACGACGACACCGTGAAGGCCAACGGCACGAACCCGACCATCGACGCGACCGCGCTGGTGGAAGCGACCGCCAGGCCGAGCCGGCAGGTGGAGCGCACGCTGGTGCTGGGCGCGAGCGATCGGGTCGAGCTGGTGCTGCGCGAGCTGGACGCCTACGTGGCCCCCGGCAGCGAGACCCTGGTGGTCGGCGAGAGCGACGAGCGCTGGGCCCGGGCGGGGCGTCGGCTCAACTCCCTGGTGAACATGAAGGTCCGCTGGCAATCCGGCGACGTGACCGACCGCGACACCCTCGACGCCCTCGACGTGCCGGGCTTTGACCAGGCCCTGGTCCTCGCCGAGACGGGCGAGCGGACCCCCAACATGGCCGACGCGCGCACGCTGGTCAGCCTGCTGCACCTACGCGACATCGCCCGTCGCTCGGGGAAGCGCACGCCCGTGACCACGGAGATGCTCGACGCGGCCAATCAGGAGCTGGCGAACGTGACCGAGGCCGACGACTTCATCGTCAGCGACATGCTGGTGTCGTTGCTGATGGCCCAGGTGAGCGAGAACCCGCACCTGTACCGCATCTTCAACGAGCTGTTCCGGCCCGAGGGGCACGAGATCTACCTCAAGCCGGCGTCGACCTACGTGAGACCCGGCGCCGAGGTGACCTACGGGCAGATCGTCGAGGTGGCGGCCCGGCTCGGGCAAGTGGCGCTGGGATATCGCCAGGGCACGACGGTCGCGCTAAACCCGAAAAAAAGCGGGCGCGTGAAGCTCGGCGCGGGCGACACGGTCATCGTGATGGCCGCGGATTGACCCTCGAGGTCGTCGGGGTCCTTGAAGACCGGATAGTTCGACGACGCGGCGTCGTCCGTGCAGAGCAACGCGACGCGAAGGCCGACTCGGTCAGCGGAAACCTTGCCGCCGTGGCTCGGGACTCGCGAGGCCCAGGACGACGACAGCGGTCAAGAAGTTTCAGGCAGGAATTTTGGCGGCGGGCCGAGTACCCGGTGGGCTAATGGTCGACGGATGAGGGCCGAATGGCGAACATGGAGCGCGGCCCTGGACTGCTTCAGTCGTCAATTTTCTGGAACGTGTTGCACGATGGGAGTGCCCGGAAGCGAGCTCCTCGGCCGCCTCGGCCGTGCGAGCGACATGCAGCGGCGAGCGCGACGTCGGAGCGCGCGGTCAGCCGGGGAACAACAAGACCTGTGCGGGAGGATGGGGCCGGGGTGGCGCGCGGGCCCCGTGGAGGACGCGGGCGATGTCATCGGCAGTTTCGACGACCTCGAGGATGCGCATCCTCCCGCCACACTTTCGACAGAGGGTGACATCGACGGCGAACACGCGGGCGAGCAGCTTGGCCCACCCGAGGCGGCGCGGCCGCGGCGAGGATTCGGTGTCGTCGTCGGGCTTGTCGTTCGCGGAGTCGGCGAGGGCGAGCGCGAGCTGCTGCCCGGGCGTCGGGTCCGGGGCGGCGTTGCTCCTCGGGGCGCGGTGGTCCGCGGATGACCGCGCTATGTGGGATCGACCTCGGCGTAACCCGCGACGAAGCTCCGGAGCATGGTCGCCGCCGCGGAGGCGTTGCTGTGGGCGATGACCGGGGCGTCGGCTGCGGGCGCCACGTGCACGAGGATCACGACCGGGCCATCGCTGCCGCGGGCGCACAGTGAGCCGGTGAGCTGGCCCTCGGCCATCACGCCGAGCTCCTCGCTGGTAACGGAACCGGCGGCGGCCTCGGCGATCGATGTTTCGAGCTGGGTAAGCTCGGCGGCGGTCAGCGCGGGCTCGGTGACGGGGGTGATCGTCGGCGGGCAGCAGGTCCGCTCGTCGTGCACGATCGCGCCGTCGGCGAGGAATTGTAGCGTGCTGCCCTCGATCTGATTTTGCCAGGTGTAGATCAGGATCGCGTCGGCCGGCGCGGCGGCGATGGCCTCGTCGCAGGCCTTCCTCGCCTCGGGGTCGCCGGTGTCGGTGTCCGTCTCGCCGGTGGTCGGTGCGCCGGTGCTCGCCGCGGCCGAGGCCTCCGTGGATGTGGAGGAGGTCGAGTCGCCGGTGGTGTCGCCGGGTTCGCCGGCGCAGCCGGACATCATGAGTGTGATCAGGAGGGTGAACGATCGCCGGGCCGTGAAAACCATGTATGCGAAGGATCGCCGAAGCCCGGGAGCTTGTACAGGTAACATGCGCGTTGCGTCTGTCAGCGTGGAGGGGCGCGGTTACTCTGCGATGCGATGGTCATTCGTCCCGGAACTTCGACCGGCTGCGTGCTGTTGCTGCTTGCGAGCTGTGGGGGCGGTGGTGCCACTGACACGGGGACGCAGACAGCGACGAGCGGTGGGACCTCGACGACGGTGAGTACGGATGGAGGGACGGCGCCGACCAGCACCGGCGAGCCGGGCAGTACGGGCACGGCGAGCACCGCGAGCATGACGACCAGCGTCACCACGTCGGGGTCGACGACAGAGATCGGTGAGGCGACGAGCGACACGGACGCGAGCAGCCCGGGTGAGCCGCTGCCGGAGGGTGCGCGGCGGTTTCGTTTCATCAATGCGTGCGACTTTACGATCTTCGTGGGAAGCCTCGGTAACCCGATCGCTCCGCCGCAGGTGTGTGCGAACGACGAGGAGTGCGGCGCCGTGCGGGTGTGCGACGAGGGCAACTCGCTGTGCACGTGGGCGACGCCGATGCAGGGCGGGTGGGAGCTGCCGGCCGCGGCGACGCACTCGGTGGCGTTGCCGCCCGCGTGGGGCGGACGCTTCTGGCCGCGCACCGGCTGCGACGGCTTCAACGACAACGGCATGCCGGCGTGTCAGACGGGCGACTGCGCGGGCCACCTGGGCTGTCCGGTGGGCGTCGGGGGTTCGCCGCCGGCGACGCTGGCCGAGTTCACGCTGATCCCTCCGGACATGCCGGTCGAACGCGACTTCTACGACGTCAGCAACGTCGACGGGGCGAACGTGCCGATGCGCATCGCGCTTGAGCGGTTCAAAGCGGGAATTTGGGTGCGAGGGTGAGTACGGAGCGGCCCGGTGAGCTGCGGCGGAGCCCGCGGTCGGGGGATCTTGGCACGGTCGTGGGCGCGAGGGGAAGCGCGCGCGTGACGAAGTGTCCGGCCATGGGCGCGAGAGGGGCAGCGAGGACGGCAGCGGGGCGCGAGAGGGTGAACAGGTCGCCGAAGGGGCGCGCGGTGCAGGGGAGCAACAGGAGGTGGCCGGGAGGAGGTGCAGGCGGAGCGCGGGCGCCGTGGAGGATGCGGGCGATGGCGCCCTGGGTCGGAGACGACGTCGAGGACACGCATGCGGCCGCCGCAAGTTCGGCAGCGGGTGATGTCGAGCGCGAAGACGCGGGCGAGGAGCTTTGCCCAGGCGATGCGGCGGGGTCTGGGCGAGGACGTGGG
>JAYUXQ010000189.1:0-5296 GCA_043752905.1 Nannocystis sp.
AAGTGTCCGGCCAGGGGCCCGAGAGGGGCAGCGAGGACGGCAGCGGGGCGCGAGAGGGTGAACAGGTCGCCGAAGGGGCGCCATCGGGCCCGGGAACGACAGCACCCACTGCCGGTAACCCACCGCCGGCAGCACGTGGTCCACCAGCAACGCCGCGCCTTCGGCCATCCGCCCCTGCGGCTAGCCGTCACCCGGCCAACGGGCGGCCACCTCTGGTCCGCCCGCTGGCCACCCCACGGCCTTTGCGGCCGCTCCCACACGACCGCCCGGGCTTTCTCGCGCGCCTCGCGGAGTGCGGGCAGGGTCCGCTACCCGAATGGGAAAAAACGGTGCAGGTGCCCATCAGGAGGTGGTCTGAGGGTCGCCTGAATAGCACGGTGATCATCAAGTGTTGTCAGGCGCGCAGCAGCCTCGTCGCGGCGACCGAGCGCAACGAGGGACCCAGCCTCCATGACGACTAACACGAGGACCCGCATTGTCGGCACGTCCGGGCACTCGAAGTCGAGCAGGGTTACCCCACCGTTCGCGTCGATGAGCACGTTACTGGCGTTGATATCGCGGTGCAGCACGCCGCGGGCGTGGACCATGGCCGGCACGCGCGCGAGCTTCACCCCGATGGCGGCGACCTCGGTGGTTTGAGCCGCGGCGGCGAACACAGGCGTCCGCCGGAGTTTGCCGCACGAGGGCTGGCGCGCCCGCTTGTCGATCGCATCCTGAATCGCAGCGATACGCCGGTATTGCTCACACCCGGGGCTGGACGATCACCGCCGAACATCGTTCCCACCCGACTCCATTCATTGTATTCTCCGGCCATGAGGCGGTTTCCTCGACTCGGGTTCGTATTGTGGACGTGCTCCCCTCTCGCAGCATGCGGCGACGGCGGGGGCAAGAGCACCGGCGACGGTAGCTTCGGGTCGAGCATGACCTCCCCGGGGGGAGCGACGACCACCGGCGGAAATGGCGACACGACCACCGCCCCGGGAGGCACCAGCACCATCACCACGGAGGACAGCAGCGGAGACGGCGGCCCGGCCCCCACCTCGGGAGGCACCAGCAAAGACCCGGTCACCAGCACCACCACGGGGAGCACCGGCGAGGACGGAGGCACCAGCACCACGATGGCCGGGTGCGCCGCCCCACTCGTGGAGTGCGGGGGGTCATGCGTCGATGTCCTCACCGACGCCAACCATTGCGAGACGTGTGAGCACAGCTGCCTGGGTGGCGGCTGCGCGAATGGCGTCTGTTCGCCCCTCGTGCTCGCGCAGGGGCTCAGCCCCGCGGACAGCCTGGCCCTCGACGCGACGCACGTGTACATCGGCTCCTCGGAGGGCCTCGTGCGCGTCCCGAAGATGGGCGGGGCCAAGCAGGTGCTGGCTGGCGACGCTGTCAATCCGTTCAGCGTCGTGGTCGCCGACGACCAGGTGTTCTTCGCCAGGGCCGGCGCGGCGTTGCGCGTGCCCGCGGACGGGTCCGCGCAGCCGGTCGTGCTCGCGTCCTTTGGCCAGCTCGGGAACCGCGGGCTCGCGCTGGACGCCCAGCGCGTTTACGTCACCCTCACCGACTTCAACATGAACCCCCCGACGAGCACGGTGGCCGCGGTGTCGAGGATGGGCGGGGCCCCGGTGACGCTGACTGGCGGGCTCATCAACGCGACGACGCTCTCCGTGCTCGGAGCAGAGGCGTTCGTCGCGACGGGCACCTACAGCGGGAAGCTCTACAAGGTGCCCACGAACGGCGGCGACGCTGTCACGCTCGCGGACTACGGCACGGACCTCTACTTCGTGGCCGCGCGCCCGACCGGCGTGTACATGGCCAACTGCCTCAAGGGGACAGTCACGCGCGTCCCGCTCGGCGGAGGCGCCGAAACGGCGATGGCGACGACCGTTTGTCCGTATGCGATCGCCTTCGACGAGGACCACCTCTATTTCACCGAGGCCATCAACCCGGGCGGGGTGAGCCGCGTGCCCCTGGCCGGCGGCGACCCCGAGAAGCTCGCAGACGAGCCCTGGTCGCTGGCCATCGCCGTCGATGAGAAGGCCATCTATTTCACCAGCTACATGACAGGCACCCTGTTCAAGCTCGCGAAGTGACCCCGAGGTGTGGCAGCGGGGCGTCGAAATATCCGCGGTACCCCGACACCCCGCGATATTCCGATGCAACCATATGCACACGGCATATACCGTCATTCGCCACGGCGCTCGTCCCCGCGACGAGCCGCCCGGATGTCGCTCCACCGTCGCTCAGGGAGCGGCGCGCGCTGCCGCGGCCAGGAACTTGTCGGCGCTCGTGTCGGCGTGGTTGGCACCGCTGCGCCACGGAGCCTTGAAGTGGACGCGCACCCGGCGGTCCGGGAGGGCCTGGACGTCAAGCGGAGAGCGACCACGACGTGCCAGCTCCGAGCGCTGATGGTCCGGGGTAACTGATCGCCTCGAGGTCGGCAGAACTGATCGGCCTTGAGGTCGGCAGAGCTGATCGGCCTCGAGGTCGGCAGAACTGATCGCTGACTTCCGGGGCGATACCGGGAAACGGGTGTCCTGCTGAACGGATTGACAGCGGGCGCCTGCGGGCCGTCACGCCGGTCCGAGCTCCGTGCCGAGAAGTGGCGGAGGCGGGGCAGGCGTGTCGGCAAGGCGTCCACGATGGGACGCCTCGATATGCACACCCTACAGGAGTTTGTCCGCCTGGCGCGGATGGGGACGGGATTCCGTGCAGTGGCGCGGATGCTGCGGATCAGCCCGAACACGGAGCGTGAGTACCGAAAGGTGCTCGAGGCCGAGGGGCTGCTGGTCGGCGACCCGAACGAGCTGCCGGAGCTGCCGGCGCTGCTGGCGGCGCTGGAGAAGCGACGGCCGACGAGGCTCGCGCCGCAGCAGGAGTCCAGCGTGGAGCGCTGGGCGGATGCGGTGAAGGTGATGCAGGAGCGTGGCGCCAAGCCGGTCGCCATCTTCGATCGGCTTCGGCTCGAGCACACCGACTTCACCGGGAGTCTGTCGGCGATCAAGCGGATGTGCCGGCGCCTCGAGGCCGAGCGAGGTCCGCGAGCGGAGGACGTGGCGATCCCCGTCGAGACGGCGCCGGGCCAGGTGGCGCAGGTCGACTTCGGCGACGTGGGCAAGCTCTACGACCCCAAGACCCGCGTGCTGCGGCGGGCCTACGTGTTCGTGATGGTGCTCGGCTACTCGCGCCACATGTTCGCGCAGATCGTGTTCGACCAGAGCACCGAGACGTGGATCCGACTGCACGCCGAGGCCTTCAAGTACTTCGGTGGCGTGCCGGCGGTGGTCGTGCCGGACAATCTCAAGGCGGCAGTCATCCGCGCCGCGTTCGCCATCGACGACAAGTCCGTGCTCAACCGCAGCTACCGCGAGCTGGCCCGTCACCACGGCTTCAAGATCGATCCGACGCCGCCCTACACGCCCGAACACAAGGGCAAGGTCGAGTCGGCGGTCAAGTACGTCAAGTACAACTTCATGCGCGCACGCGACGAGCTCGACGTCAGTGTGCTGCGCTCGCAGCTGATCGCCTGGCTGGACGAGGTCGCCGGGCGGCGGGTGCATGGAACAACCCGTGACGCGCCGCTGCGCCGCTTCCAGGCGGTCGAGCAGGCTGCCTTGCTCCCGCTGCCCGCCACACCGTACGAGCTCGCCGTCTGGCACATGGCGAAGGTCCACACCGACAGCCACGTCGTATTCGACAAGGCGATGTACTCGGTGCCCTGGCGCTTCGTCGGCAAGCAAGTGACGGTCCGCGCCTGCCACGAGTCGATCGCGCTGTTCTTCGAGGACACGCGGATCGCCACGCACGAGCGTACGACGCCGGGCAAGCGTCGAACGCACGAGGCCCACCTGCCCGAGGGCCGTCGCGAGCTGCGGCATCGTAGCCAGGCGTACTGGGAGGCGCGCGCCGACGCGATCGGCGAGGAAGTCGGGGCGTACATCCGCGACATCTTCGCCAGCGACGACGTGCTCCTGCAACTGCGAACGGTGCAGGCGATCGTCACCTACCTCGAAGGCCACCCGATCCATCGCGCACAGGCAGCCTGCGCCCGTGCCCGTTACTTCGCCAGCTACAGCTACGGCGCCCTCAAAAACATCTTGCGCAAGGGTCTCGATATGCAGCCCTTGCCCGACGTGGTCCTGCCGCAACGCGGGCGGCTGGAGCACCCACGACTGGCCCGCGACATCAACGAGCTGCTCGCAGCTCCGCTGGAAGACACCGATGCACCCCACTGAAGACCTCATCCCCATCCTCAAAAAGCTGCGCCTGTCGGGCGTCCTCGAGTCCCTCGATCTGCGCCGGCGTCAGGCCGTCGACGACAGCCTGTCCTTCGACGAATTCCTGTATCGCCTGCTCTACGACGAGGTCGAGCGCCGCGACGGCAAGCAGATGGCTTCGCGGCTGCGTCGTGCCAACTTCGAGGGCAGCAAGACCTTCGACGGCTTCGACTTCAACTTCAACCCCAAGATCCAGAAGCACAGGATCATCGACCTGGCGACCTGCAACTTCGTCAGCCGCCGCGAGAATGTGCTGCTGATCGGCAAGACCGGCGTCGGCAAGAGCCACGTCGCGCAGGCCATCGGTCATCGCGCCTGCATCTCGGGCCACCACGTGCTCTACACCTCCGCGCACGACATGCTCACCCAGCTACGTGCGTCGAGGGCGGACGATTCCCTCGATCGCCGCATGCTCCGCTTCGTCAGCCCCGATCTGCTGATCATCGATGACCTCGGTATTCGCCCGCTACGCCACGACGAGCCGATCGACCTCTACGAGGTCATCCGCCAGCGCTACGAGCACGGTTCGACGATCATTACGTCCAACCGCACCATCGAGGAGTGGCCGCCCCTCTTCGGCGACCCGCTCATGGCCAGCGCCGCCATGGACCGCCTGCTCCACCACTGCCAGGTCCTCGAGCTCGACGGCAACTCGTTCCGCAACCCGCCTCGCCGGTCGCGCCCGGCAACCCCGGCACCCCCATCCGACGACGCCGCGTGATTTCCCGGATGCGCTCCGTCGATCAGTTCTGCCGACCTCGAGCGATCCGCTCTACGGCCCCGATCACGAGCCGATGATCGAGCCCGAGAGGGCGATCAGTTCTGCCGACCTCGAGACGATCAGTCACCCCGACCCTTGACATCGGGCTCATCGCTGTGCGCTTCGTCGTCTCACGCCTCACCCCCCGCTTCCCTCGCGCCCAGGACCTCGCCAAAGTCTCCCGGCCGCGGGCTCCCCGCTGCTCACCTGGCCGCGGACGTACTCACCCGCGCGCTCAAATTCCCACTTTAAAACGCTTAAG
>JAYUXQ010000190.1:0-5295 GCA_043752905.1 Nannocystis sp.
GGCACGCCGCGAGCCGTCGGGATCGACGCGTTGAAAGATCGCCGCCAGGCCGCCGCGCTCGCCGGTCTGCAGCGCCGCGTCCGGTGCCAGGCGCCACAGCGCCACGCCGGCGGCCGCGGCAAGGCTCACCGCGATGACAGCGAGCGTCGCCACACCACGTCCGCGCGGGGCCGTGGGCGGGTCCTCTTTCGCGAGCGGACCGACCTCGCCGGCGGCGATGCGGGCCCGCAGCGCGCCCCACGACGCCTCGGCCGCGCCGCGCGGCGGCTCCATGCGCTCGCGGTGGTCATGCAGCAGCGTCGCCGTCTCATGGGCGGCGCGGCGCCGGTGCTCGCGGTCATCGTCGTGGTCCATGGTCCCCCCTCTCGGCGCGGATGCGGCGGTCGATCGCCCGCGCGAACAGCTCGCGGGCGACTCGCAGCCGCGAGTATACGGTGTTGAGCTTGATGCCCGTCGCGGCCGCGATCTCCGGGGCGCTCAGGTGCTCGACCTCCGCGAGCACGAACACCTCGCGGCGCCCGGCGTCGAGCCCGGCGAGGAACTCGTCGACGAAGTCGGCCGCCTCCGCGTTCGCCAGCAATTGCTCGGGCCCGGGTCCAGGCATCGGCGTCGGCACGGCCTCCAGCCGTCGCGCCGCGCGGCGATCGCCGCGGTGCTGGTCGGCCGCGACCCGCCGCGCGATGCCATACAACCAGCTGCGCAGCGACACCGCCGGATCGATCGCGTGCCAGCGGCGATACACGACCAGGAACACGTCCTGCAGCCGGTCGTCGACCTGCGCCGGCGGTACGCCGAGGTGCCGCAAGATCCGCCACACAAAGGCATGATGCTCGCGGTACGCCGCCGCGAACGCGGGTGCGATGTCCGGGCCGGGGGCCGGTACGACGGCGAGGCGGGTCGCGCTCACGGGCGGGCCATGGCCGGCTCCAGCCGGATCCGTCACGCCGAATTTTTCCGCGCTCAACGAAACCTCCACTCGACCGCCAGCACCGCCCGACCCGCGACCCCGGAGCCCTGATAAACGGTGAAGGGCCCGTCATTCGGCTGCCTGACCGAGAATTTCGCGACCCGCAGCGGCACCACCACCGCGAGCTGGAGGCTCAGGGCCAGCCACGGGCGCACGACCCACGCGAGCCCCGGCCCGGCGCCGAGCGCCAGCCACGGCACATCGTCGGTCTGCCCCGGGTTCGCAAGCGCCCCTCCGACCCCACGACCGCGCTCGACCCCCGCCTCGAAGTGTCCACATATCGGCACCTCGAGCCGGCGCACCGCCGGCACCACGCAACCCCGCACCGCCCCCGCGAACATCCCCACCCGCGCGCCGAGGTCGGGCATCGGCTGGGCGGTCCGCGGCGCCAGCCACAACCCCTCCACCTCGGCCCGCCACAGCCGACCGAACACCGCCGCCGTCAGCGCGATCCCGCCCGTCGGCCCGGGTACGCTGCCGACGTCGAAGATACCGCCGAGGCGCAGCCCGAGGCGCGGCCGCGCCAGGGCGCGAACCTCCGCGGGCGCCCCGGCCTCCGCGGCACCTGTCCCCGGGGACAGCACCGCCTCCGGAGCCAGCACCGCGGGCGCGACCGCCGGACCACCGGTCCCCGGGTCCTTGCGCGCACCTGGCCCCGGGGCCAGGCCACCGGTCCCCGGGTCATCGCGCGCACCTGGCCCCGGGGTCAGGTCGCCTGTCCCCGGGGACAGCTCCGGCGCGGGCGGCACGGTGACGGCGCCGGGCTCCCCCGGCGGCAGCGGCACGGTGGCGTCAGCCGGCGCGCCCCCCTGCGCGTCCCCGGCCTCCGCGGCACCTGTCCTTTCGGTCACGCCGGTCGGCGCGAGCGACGGGTCGGCCGCGGCCGCGGCGATCAGCGCGGCGGCCTCGGCGAGCACCGCACAGCGGGGGTCCTGCAGGCGTCGCCGGTCGGTGCCGCTGCTCGAGCGCGTCTCGATCGTCAGCACGAAGCCCCCCGCGCTCGCCCGCACGCGCGCCCGCACCTGCGTGCTCGCGGAGCCGCGTGCGACCACCGGCGAGCCGAGCAGCGCGCTCGCCATCTCGCGGACCTCGTCGCCGCGCGGACAGGCAGCGGGCGCCGACCACTCGAGGTTGAGCACCGGCGTCCCGCTCGCGATTGCGACCCGCGGCGCGGCCGCCGACGCCACCACGAGCGCGACGAGAAGGAGCCCGGGATGCACGGCCCGCAGGGTAGCAGGCCGGCGCCTCACCGGCGCCACCGTCCCGCCGGTGCCTGCGCGCAGCCGATGACCCCGATGACCCCGCACAAGATCCCCGCCCCGCGCATATCTCAGCCGGGCGGGTTCGGGTTGATCTTCCCGGTGCCGGCGCCGCCGAGGTACGCGTAGCTGTCGTATTGATCGTACCCGACGATGATCACGCTAAACGGCTCCGCGCCGCCGTCGAACACGTGCACGCCGTCGGGGACGGGCACGCGGGCGACCTCGAAGCCGCTGGCGGCGACCGGGTTGAACATCGCGTCGGAGATCGCCACCCCGTCGAGCAGGATCTGGGCGCCGGTCGGGCGGGTGACCACCGCGACGTCGTTGATCCACGTGCCCGGGACCAGGATCACGTAGCGCGGCAGGAATTGCTCGCTCGGGGCCATCGCCACCATCGCCGGGTCGCCGATGTCGCTGCCGAAGTTCTCCGCGCCGACCATATATCCGTACACCGCGATCGGCTTGTCGGCGATCACCTCGAAGTCACCCTCCTCCCCGGGCGGCCCGGACACGTACATCTGGTTCATCTCGCCCTGGTTGAGCGTGAAGTTCTGCGACGGGATCCCGCTGACGCCGGGGTCGTAGTTGACCTTCACGTTGGTGCCGTCCTCCGCCGCGTAGATCTGCCATAGCGTCTGCTCCGGGCTGTCGGGGTTGCGCACCGGCATGCGGGCCGCGATGAAGTTCTTACCCCACAGGCGCACGCCCGCGAGCTGCTCCTCCATGTGGTCGCAGCAGCACACCGACTCGGGGATCAGCGCGCACTCCTGGCCGGCGAACACCGCGATCGGGTGGTCCGCGTTGCTGGTGATCTTCGTGCCCGTCATCGACGTCCCGAGCGAGTTGACCGCGATGTTGAGCACGTCGCCCTCCTGCAGCGGCACCGTGAACGGCGCCCCCGGGGCCCCCTGCGGCACGCCCGGGCCCGCCGCCGTCGGCGTCTTCGGGTCGACCGTCACCATCGTCCCGTCGACCGTCGCGATCACCGTCGCGTAGCTGTGCTGGAAAGTATTGCTATTGTCCATCATCGACGTCCACGCCGTCACGTGATTGACCGTGTCGAGCGCCGCCGCCGGGTAGAGCATCGCCGCGTCGGACAGGAACGAGCTGGCGCCGTCGACCGGGTTGAACTGATACGCGACGACCGGCACGTCCGAGGTCACGCGATAGGCCCCGCCGACGCGCACCCCCGTGTCGTCCTGGTGGCGGTCGGCCAGGTTGAAGGTGAACAGCTGCAGCGGCCCGATCGGCTGCGGCCCGCCGACCGTCTGCCACACGCCGCCCTCCTTGACCTCGACGACGACCGTCGCCATCCCGCTGAGCTGCACGTTCGCCACGCCGACCGCGTACTGCGACGTCTCGACCTGATCGTGCGCGTCCATGTCGACCGCGTAGAACTTGCACCCCACCGTGCTCTTGCCCGACGCCGCCTCGGCGCAGGTCGTCGGAATGATCGGCCCCTCCATCACGCCCTGGTCCACGCCCGGCGGCGTCCCGAGGTCGAACTTCGGCGCGCCCGAGGTCATCGCCTCCGAGGTCACGCCCTGGCTCGTGGCTGCCTCCGTCACGCCGCTCGTCCCCGTCGGCTCGCTCGTGCCGCCCGTGCTGCCCGTCCCCGCCGTCAGCGTCGTCAGCGTGCCCACCGTGACCGGCCCCGTACCCTGCGAGTCCTCGCGCCCCGAATCTGCGCACCCCACCGCGAGCGCCGCCAGAACCACCACACCCGCACCGAACTTCCTGGCCATCATCCCCGCACGATACGGAAAAGCACCGCGCCCGGAAAGCTGGGTCCCCATGCAGGCATCCCCGGCGGCTTACACCGGGGCGCCGCGGGGGCTTCAAGCCGCGAGTTCTCACACGGCTGCCGCCAGGGCTCAGGTATATAATCGCGCCATGACGCGTCCGTCCCTCGCCTTCTTCAGCCTCGCCTGCCTGGCCCGCCTGACTTGCTGTTCATGTCTCGCCCCGCTCATGCTCGGCGCATGCGGTGACGACTCCGCGGGCGGCAGCAGCGGCAGCGCCGCGAGCACCGGTGAGCCGGGCGGCTCGATCACCCTCGCGGGCGCCACCTCGGGCACGGCGGCCGCGAGCACCGGCGACGAGCCGACGGCCGGCACGCCGACCACTGGCGTCACCACCGAAGAGCCGACGACCGCCCCGCAGACCTCCACCACCACGACCGCCCCTGACACCACCGACACGGCCGTGACGGCCAGCTCGGAGGGCGGCGACACGACCACCGGAGAGATGGCGGGCGGCACGGTCCGCTTCGTCGCGTTCGGCGACACTGGCGAGGGCAACGAGGCGCAGTACGCGATCGGTCAGGCGATGGCGGCGCTGTGCGCCGACAAGGGCTGCGACTTCGGCCTGCTGCTCGGCGACAACTTTTATGACAGCGGCGTCGACGGCGTCGACGACCCGCAATGGCAGCAGAAGTTCGAGATGCCCTACGAGGACATCGACTTCCCGCTCTACGCCACGCTTGGCAACCACGACTATGGTGGCAACGGCATCGGCGTCGACTTCGACACCAAGAAGGCGCAATACCAGATCGACTATACCAAGATGAGCCAGATCTGGAAATTGCCGTCGAAGTATCACAGCTTCAAGCACGCGCACGCCGAGTTCTGGGACCTCGACACCAACCAGATCATGACCGACCCGATCAACGGCGACGCCGGCCCCCAGCAGGCCTGGCTCGCCAACGGCCTCGCCGCCAGCAAGGCGACCTGGAAGATCGCGTTCGGACACCACCCGTTCATCTCCAACGGCGACCACGGCAACGCCGGCGCCTACGAGAACCTCGAGGGCATCCCGCTGCCCTTCGTCACCGGCGACACCGTCAAGGAGTTCATGGAGGACACCGTCTGCGGCAAGGTCGACGTGTACATCTGCGGCCACGACCACAGCCTGCAATGGCTGTCCCCCAAGTGCAGCACCGAGTTCATCGTCTCCGGCGCCGGCTCCAAGTCCGAGGGTGTCCCCGGCAACAACCCCGTCGCCTTCGCCCTCGCCGACGTCGAGGGCTTCCTGTGGGTCGAGATCAAAGACGACAGCTTCACCGGC
>JAYUXQ010000191.1:0-12825 GCA_043752905.1 Nannocystis sp.
CCGAGTGGTTCGGTCGCGGTCTGAAACGTGCACCTGCACCCCGCGCACACGTGATTGAAGCAGCAGCGCGGCTCGCACGAGTACGCGACCTCGAGGCCGCCGCAGCGCGGGCAGGGGATGCGCAGCGGCAGGGTAGGGGTCATGTCACTCGTCCACCTCGGCGAGCGCACGCATGCGGGCGAGCTTGACCTGGAACTCTTGCAGCTCGCGCCCCTTGAGCCCGGCCGCCTCGACCGCGCCTGCCGTCACACTTTCATCGGCCCCCGCGAGCATGCGGCCGAGCGCGCGCGCCTCGAGTCTGCTGAGCGGCACGGCCTCGCGGCGATAGTCGACGAAGGCCTCCCAGGCGAGCGGCACCCAGGCCTGGACGAACGCGGCCATCGCCTCGGCGAACACGCGGATCTCGATCTGCGCGTGGGGGTCGAGGCGCAGGTCGAGGAAGTGCATGAGGTTGTGCAGGTCGATCTTCCAGATCCACTGCGTGTACAGGGACACCGGGAGGACCGTGCGGGCGAGCTCGCGGGCGATGCCGAGCTCACCGGCGAGGCGCTGGTAGTCGGCGTAGGCCTGGTCGTTGCGGGCGCGCATCAGCTCGACGACGGCGGCCTGCTGGTCAGTCGACAGCGCGGTCTCGGCGTCGCGGCCCTGCTTGTTGGTGGTCGACTGGAGGGTGACCGCCTCCAACTTCGGCACATAGAACTCGTCGGGCGCCTCGGAGTAGCGCAGCGACATCTCGTTGACGTTGGCCGTGCGGTGGCGGATCCACTGGCGAGCGACGAAGATCGGCATCTTGCAGCGAAACTTCACCTCGCACATCTCGAAGGGCGTGGTGTGCCGGTGGCGCATCAGGTAGCGCAGGAGGCCCCGGTCGTCGTGGACCTTGCGGGTGCTCGGGCCGTAGCTGACGCGCGCGGCCTGCACGATGTCCTCGTCCGTGCCCATGTAGTCGATCGCCTGGACAAAGCCGAGGTCGAGGACCGGGACCTCTCGGCCGAGGAGGGCCTCGGCGCCGGGCGCGAGCGTGCGGACGGTGGCGGCGGGCATGCGGCGGGAGGGTATACCGGGCGCCGCCGACCTCGCTATACTTTCTCGCCCGCATGGCACGTCGCGACGAATCCTCGCCGCTCGTCATCCTCGTCGCCACGCTCATCGCGTCGCTGGCGATGCACCTGTTGCTGTGGCCGATCGGCGACCGGCTCATCAAGCTCTCGTGGACCAGCCCCACGCCGCCGCCGGGCGACGGCTTCATGCAGGTCGCGCTGGTCGACGAGAACGAGCCCGAGGACCCCGACGACGCGGTCCCCCGCGAGACCGACCCGCCTGGCAAGCTGATCAAGCAAGACCGCGTGAAGAAGGAGGCCGTCCCGGACGACGCCAAATACGTCGCCGAGTTCGACCAGAAGGTCGAGGATGAGACCCGGGCCCCGCGCGGCCGCGCCAAGCCGGGCGCCGCGCCGAGCACCCCTGGCACCTCGCCCGACGCCAATAATCTCCCGGCGACCCCGAACCTGCTCGACCCGCGGCCGGCCGAGCCGAAGCAGGCCGCGGGCGCCCCGGGCGAGGCCGACGAGGGCCGCGGCGACCCGGCGACGCCCAGGGTCCCGAGCCCGCGGTCTCTGATGCCGCTGCTCCCCGAGCGGGGCCCACCCGGTCGACCGGGCGTCCGCGGCAACCCCTCGGAGATGTCCCCGGCCGACCCCGGCCAGCACGGCAGCATGGACGACATCCAGGACGTCGAGGAGGGCGACGTCAACCAGCTCAACTCGCGGCGCTGGAAGTACGCGAGCTTCTTCAACCGCGTGCGCGACCGGGTGGCCGACCAGTGGCACCCCGATGTCGTCCACGCCGCGCGCGACCCGGACGGCAGCCGCTACGGCATCAAGACCCGGGTCACGCGCCTGCTGATCCGCCTCAACCCGGACGGCAGTTTAAATAAGATCAAGATCGACCAGCACTCGGGCGTGGATTTCCTCGACGAGGAGGCCATCCGGGCCGTCCGCGCCGCCCACCCCTTCTCGAATCCGCCCGCGCAGCTGGTCGACGCCGAGACCGGCTTTATCGACTTCGGCTTCGGCTTCATCTTCGAGATCGGGAGCGGCAAGCCGCAGATCTTCCGCTACCGCCGCTGACCCGGCGTCGATGCTGACGTATGATGGCGGCGCGACCATGGCCATGATCAAGCGCGTGTTCATCGTCGTGTTGCTGGTGGTCGCCCTGGCCCTCGCGTACCTCGCCATGGCACCCTCGGCCGTCGACCCGGTCCCGTGGAACCCGCCGCCGGTGCCCGAGATGACCGGCCCGCTGGCGCCCAACGCCCACCTCGCGCTCGCCGAGCTGATCGCCCAGGGCCACGTCGACGGCCCCGAGGACGTCGAGACCGACGCCCAGGGCCGCCTCTACGCCGGCACCAACGCCGGCACGATCGTCCGCATCGAGCACGGCAAGGTCGAAGTATTCGCAACCACCGGGGGCCGCCCGCTCGGCCTCGACTTCGCCCCGGACGGCCAGCTCATCGTCGCCGACGCGATCAAGGGCCTGTTGTCGGTCTCGCCGGACGGCCAGCAGATCGAGACCCTCGCCGACGCGGCCGATGGCGTGCACTTTGGCTTCACCGATGACGTCGCGGTCGCCCGTGACGGCGCGATCTACTTCAGCGACGCCAGCGACAAGTTCGGCTTCGGCGATCACACGTATGACCTGCTCGAGGGCCGTCCGCACGGGCGACTGATGCATTACGACCCGGCGAGCAAGACCACGAAGGTGCTGCTCGCCGACCTGTATTTTGCCAACGGCGTCGCGCTCGCCAGCGACGAGAGTTTTGTAATTGTCAGCGAGACCTACCGCTATCGGCTGACCCGCTACTGGCTGCGCGGGCCCAAGGCCGGCAGCACCGACGTGTTCGCCGAGGGCCTGCCCGGCTTCCCCGACGGCGTGTCCCAGAGCGGCCGCGGCACCTTCTGGGTGGCGATATTCACCGTCCGCAACGCGGCCAGCGACTTCCTCGGCCCGCACCCGCTGCTCAAGCGCATGGTCGCCAACCTGCCCAGGTTCTTGTGGCCCGCGCCCGATGCTTACGGGCTCGTCGTCGAGATCGACGAGCAGGGCACCATCCTTCGCAGCTTGCACGACGCGACCGGCGCCTATGTCGAGCAGGTGACCTCGGTGCACGAGCGGGACGGCAAGCTGTATCTCGGGCATCTGCACCGGGATCGCGTCACTCGCGTCGGGCTGTGATCGTGTTCGGGGACCTGCTCCGTCATAGCGGCTCGAGGGCCACTTTGCAGCCGGCGCCCGGTCACACGCCGTGCAACGACAGCACATACACGTCATAAAGCGCGTGGGTCCACGCAGCGACCGCGAATCCTCGCAGCTGATACACCAGCGCGAAGAACACCCCGGCGAGCGTGCGATACACGAAGGCGGCGAAGGTGAAGGCCTCGCCGGCGGGGCCGATGTGGTGGGCCAGGCTAAACACCAGCGAGGACAGGACCAGCGCGAAGATCCAGGCGCGGCGCGGGCCGGTGATGCCGGCGAGCAGGAAGCCGAGGCCGCCCATGCCGAGCACGCGGAAGATGAACTCCTCGTGCAGACCGGCGCCCGCCGAGATGACGACGATGTCGCCGAGCGGGACCACCGAGGCCACGGCGAGGTGCGGGATGACCTCGAGGAAGCGGTGGATCGCGAACAGGATCAGCGTGCCCATCGTCGTCGCGTAGAACGCCGACTCGGCGAGCATCGGCACGAACACGCGGGGGTTGAAGCGGCCGTAGCCGCGCAGGATCACGAGCAGGGCCGCGTAGGCCAGCAGCGCCGAGCCGAGCACGCCGAGGTAGTTGCCGAGGTCGCGCTCGCACAGCTCGATGAGCGCGCGGGTGATGAAGTCGACGCCGTTCTGACCGCTACCGCCACGCCCGAGGATCCCGAGCTGGTAAGTCAGAAACAGCGGGAAGACGAGGATCGCGCTGGTGAAGGGGTCGATGCGGCCGCCGAAGTGCGCGCCCAGGGCGCCGGGCGGCCGGCGGCGGCGTGGCTCGGGGCGGGGCTCGAAGCGCGGTTCTCGGGATGCACGGGGCATGGGCTCGCGACCGGAAGGGTGCATCCGCGGGAGGGGCCAGGCAAGCTTTCGCCGGCGCACGGGGGCCGGGCCGCGGCGTGCCGAGTCCCGGCGAGGCCTCGCGGTATAGCGGGCGCGTGAGCTCGTCGGTCTGCTCGGCAGGCTCACGACCTACAGCAGCTTCGCCCTGTTGACGGTCGAGCTGGCCGAGGCCGGGCGCTGGCTGCCGCTCGCCTGGCAGCTCGGGCTGCACGTGGTCGGTGCGGCGCTCGTCGGGCTCGCGCGAAGCTGAAGTCGTCGCGCGGGTGCTGGAAAAGACGAAGCCCCGCGACGCCGGGTGGCGTGCGGGGCGAGGCGCAGGCGAGAGGCCCGGCTTACTTCTTCTTGCCCCTGGCGGGCTTCTTGGCAGCGGGCTTCTTGGCAACAGCCTTCTTGACCGTCTTCTTGGCAGCGGGCTTCTTGCCGACAGCCTTCTTGGCAGCGGGCTTCTTGCCGACAGCCTTCTTGGCGGCGGGCTTCTTGCCGACAGCCTTCTTGCCGGCGGGCTTCTTGCCGACAGCCTTCTTGCCGGCGGGCTTCTTGCCAGCAGCCTTCTTTGCGGCGGGCTTCTTGCCAGCAGCCTTTTTGGCAGCGGGCTTCTTGCCAGCAGCCTTCTTGGCAGCGGGCTTCTTGCCGGCAGCGGACTTCTTTGCCGTCTTCTTGGCGGAGGCGGCGTCCTTGGACTTCTTTGCCTTCTCGGCGTCCTTGGACTTCTTTGCCTTTTCGGCGTCCTTGGCCTTCTTCGCCTTTTCGGCGTCCTTGGCCTTCTTCGCCTTTTCGGCGGAGGCGGTCTTCTTGGAGCGCTCGGCGTCTTTGGACTTCTTGGCCTTCTCGGAGTCGCGCTTTTTGCGCTCGTCGTCTTTTACTTTTTGCTTCTTGGCGCGGTCGGACTCCAGGTCGTGCTTTTTGGCCTCGGCCTCGGTGCGGGCGGCCTCGCGGGCGCTCACGACGTCGAGCTTCTTTTGCTCGGCCTCGGTCTTCTTTTGCTCGACCACGCGGACCTTCTCGTCCTCCTTGCGCTTCTTCTCGTCCTCCTTGGCCTGCTTGGCGGCGACGCGGGCATTCTCCTTCTCGAAGCGGGCCTTCTCGCGGTCCTCCTCGCGGCGCTTCTTCTCGTCCTCCTTGGCCTTGCGCTGGGCGTCCTTCTCCTGCTGCTTGCGCAGGCGCTCCTCTTCGCGGCGCTCGGCCGCGGCGGCGCGGGCTTGCTCGGCGGCGAGGCGTTTCTCTTCCTTGCGGCGGGTCTGCTCGGCCTCCTCGTCGGCCTGGCGCTTCTCACGTTCGGCGGCGATCTCCTCCGGGCTCGGCCCGAGCTCGAGGCCGAGCAGGGACTTGACCTCTTCGGGCTGGACCCGCTCGCCGCGACGCTCGTCGTCGGACTCGCCGCGGCCGTGCACGAGGGTGCGCTGGAGATCGTTGCGGAAGGTCAGCTCGACCTTGCCGTCGCCCATCAGTTCGCTGACGAAGCCGACGCCGAAGGTCGGATGCACGACGATCTGGTGGATTTGGAGCTGAGTTTTGGGGTTGTACCGCACGGCGCTTTCAACGTCGTACTGGTTGACCCCGTCGAGCCAGGACAGTTTTTTCATGCTCTTGCGCCGACTGACGCTCAGCGGCTCCGGACTCTCTTCGTCCCGGCCCCGCGGAGGCTTGAATGAGTGGATATCGCCACAAACTCCGCACTGGACGCGGCGGACTTCGTCGCCGTAACTCTCGAGAATAACGTGCGTGGTGTCGGCGCGACACTTCGGGCAGTAACCCTCGGTTTCGCCGCCGTTGGAGCTTTGATTGCCACCGAAGTGGCTCTCGAAGATCTGGTCCATCGTCAATCTCCGAACGCTACGCCGTCTGAGAGTTCAACTAGCACGCCCGGCTTTGAGAGTACAAGTCAAAAACCTCGCAAACGCACGAGAAAAGGGCCCTGCTGGCCATGTCCCCGGGGTGCTCTGATAGCACCGCATGCGTCCAGAATACAGGACAAAGTGCGGCGGGCGCCGACGAACAGCCCGACAAAGCGCCCGTCGGTGGCCCGGGGAGGGAGCGTCGTCGCCTGGCCGGAAGGCCGCCAACAGCCCATGGGAGCCCCTGGAGGGGATAACCTGGCCCGGAGAGCCAGCCCGCGAGCGCAGGGACGATCCCCGCGACCGCGGCCTGCTGCCAATCGCGGGTGGGCCAGCCGGGCTCTCACGGGCGCGCGCCAGCCCCGAGTTAGCCGCGCTCTGGCCCCGTTTTGCCCGCCATCGCGCGATCTCGCGGACCCGGGCCCGGCAGACCGGCAGCCGTCCCGGCGATGCTGCCGGTGCCGGCGACCCCGGCGATGCTGTTCGCGCTGGTTCGTGGGTCCCCGGGCCGCTCCACGCGTCCCCGGCCTTCCCCGACCGCGCGACCCTCCGGGGCGGACTCGGCCGCCGCGGCCTCGGCCGCGTGGTGGGCCTCGCCGGCCTCGAGGCCCATCGACTGCATCAGCTTGCGAACGTCGGTCACGGTGCCCTTGGCCCGGTCTGCGAGGATACCCAGCTCGCGGCAGACGACCCGGAAGGCGCGTCCATATTCACCGGCCTGTGCAGCGATAATGTTGCCATTGAGGGCGAGCAGCTGGAGGCGGCGGGCGACATCGTCGAGGAAGTGGATGACCCCCTCCATGCCGTCCGCGGCCTCTTCCTGGGCCGCAGAACGTTGCTCAGCGCCGACGCGGGCGGCCGCCGCGAGCGACTCGAAGAACGCCTGCTCGTTGAGGAAGGCCTCGATCATGCCGATCGGTCCGGCCTCGTCGGGGCCGTCGCCGAGGTACAGCGGGCGGGTCATGGAGAGGATGGTGTTGCCGTTGCGCTGGAGCGTGCCCCTCCAGACCTCGCGCTTGCGCAGGACGTTGTCGACCAGCTCGGCGTCGGCGTAGGCCCCGATGTCGCCCGGCTTGCCGGCCCCGAGCACGCTCACGGACGAGACCCGGCGATTGCCGAGGTAGAGCGAGAAGCCCAGCGAGGTCGCCCGCGCGAGCATCGGCAAGATGACGTTGTTCTCGTCGAGGATCGTGGTGCCGGCCCGCAGCTTGCCCTCGACCCGGTGAAGCTTGCCGTGGCTGCGGATCACCTGCTCGCACAGCTCGATGGCCGCGACCCCGCGGTCGAGGGCACGCCGACGGATCACCGACCACACTGCGCTGAAGATCTGGGTCTCGGTCGTCATATCACTCACGCGCCGGCAGTGTAACGGCCCTTTGGGCGCCGTGGTAGGCAGGGCCCATGTGCGAGGCACAAGACGCGGTTTCGACCCCCGGTGGCTCCCCCGAGCCGCCTTCGCGGCACCCCGGGCCGCCTTCGCGGCACCCCGGGTCGCCTTCGCGGCACTCCGAGCCGCCTTCGCGGCACCCCGCGCCACGGGTGCGGATCGCCCCGAGCCCGACCGGTGACCCGCACGTCGGGACCGCCTACATCGCCCTGTTCAACTACGTGTTCGCCCGCAAGACGGGTGGGACCTTCATCCTGCGCATCGAGGACACGGACCAGGAGCGCTCCACGGCCGGCAGCGAGGCGGCGATCTTCGAGGCCCTGCGCTGGCTCGGGCTCGGCTGGGACGAGGGCCCCGATGTCGGCGGCGCGTTCGGCCCGTATCGCCAGTCGGAGCGGCTGACCCTCTATCAGAGCCACGTCGGCGAGCTGCTGGCGCGCGGCGAGGCCTACCGCTGCTTTTGCGACCGCGAGCGCCTCGACGCCCTGCGCAAGCAACAGGAGGCGGCCAAGGCGTCCAAGCTCGGCTACGACGGCCACTGTCGCCACCTCGGCGCCGAGGACGTCGCCGCCAAGCTGGCCGGGGGCGCCCCCTTCGTGGTCCGCCTGCGGGTGCCGGACGACGGCGTGACGGAGTTCGTCGACCACCTGCGCGCCGAGCCGGTCCGCTTCGAGAACCGCCTCATCGACGACCAGGTGCTGCAAAAGTCGGACGGCTTCCCGACCTACCACCTCGCCAACGTCGTCGACGACCACCTGATGGGCATCACCCATGTGATCCGCGGCGAGGAGTGGATCACGTCGACGCCCAAGCACGTGCTGTTGTACCGCGCGTTCGGCTGGGAGCTGCCGCAGTTCTACCACCTGGGCCTGCTGCGCAACGCCGACCGGTCCAAGCTGTCGAAGCGCAAGAACCCGGTCTCGATCTTCCACTACCGCGACCTCGGCTACCTGCCGGAGACGCTGCTCAACTTCATGGCCAACCTCGGCTTTAGCATCGGGCCCGAGGTCGAGCGCTTCACGATCGACCAGATGATCGAGCACTTTGACTGGTCGAAGGTCAGCGTCGGCGGCCCGGTGTTCGACCCGGCCAAGCTCGACGCGTTCAACGGCGCCGACATCCGCGCCATGTCGGTCGACGCGCTGTACGACCGGCTGATGGAGCGGACCCTCGCCCCGGCGCGCATGAAGGCGCTGCTGGCCCAGGCGCAGGAGCGGGTCCATCGCCTCGACGACTTCATCCCGTACCTGAGCTTCTTCTTCGGCGGCAGCCTCGACTACGCGCCGGTCAAGGACAAGATCAAGCCGATCGCCGGCAAGACCGGCCCCGAGTCGGCGCAGGTGCTCGACGACTTCGTGCAGGAGATCGAGAAGGACAACCAGGCGCGTGGCTTCGAAGCCGCCGCGCTCGAGGCCTTCGCCCGCGACTTCTGCCAGCGCCACGCGGTCAAGCCCAAGGAGCTGTTCATGCTCCTGCGCCTCGCGGTCACCGCACGCACCGCGTCGCCCTCTCTGTTCGACACGCTCGCCCTGGTCGGCAAGGACCGCGCCCGCACCCGCATCCGGGACATCGGTGCCCTGCTCAAGGCGATGTGAAGATCGAGGCCCGGAGGGCCGTGAGGACGAATCAGGCCCGGAGGGCCGTGAGGACGCATCAGGCCCGGAGGGGCGTGAAGACACCAGAAAGTAACGAGCGGGTTGCTCCGCGTCTGGCCAGAAAGTTCAACCCCTACATATGTATAGGTGGGGACTATGGTACCCGCTTCGGGCTTCTCGTCGAACGAGCCTGCACACCTGCGGACAGAGACGGACCCCTGGCTGAACGATGTAGGTAGAACTTGTGGCTTCTGACAGAGCAACCCGCTCGTCGGCAACCATAGCAACTCTTTCCCGGGATGGAAGTCCCCAAGTTCGCGCCGCATCACGCGACCTGCGATCGCGAAGCGACCCCATGCGATCGTGGTGGCGCGCGCTGCTCACTGCAACGGGAACGGCGTGAGGATGAAGTCCGCACCGCCGCCGTGACAGCCGGTACAAAGTCCGACGCCCAGCTCGCCGCCGTAGGTGGTAGCGTCGATCCTCTCGTACCAGTACCAGGTGTCGCCGCCCTGGCTCGCGGGCGTCGTCTTGCGTGAGACGGCGTAGCCGACGATCTCGTCGACACCATCGGCGTACAGCTCCTTGACGGTCGCGCTGTCCTGCGGATGCTCGATGTTCTGGGCCGCCAGCGAGGCCAGCGCGAGGTCGTTGACGAAGGTGCGGACGTTGCCGCCGTGCGGGCCCGTGGAGGGGTGTACGCCGGTCTCCGCGGCCCAGGTCTTGTAGCTGCCCGCGGCGAGCCAGGCCTCGAGGATCTCGACGCTCTCGATCGGCGGTAGCTCCTGCGCCGCGCCCGTGTCCGTCGTATCCGCCGTGCTCGCCGTTCCATCGCTGCTGTCGTCGGCGCCGGGATCGCCGGTGGTGTCGGTGGTGTCGGTCGTTGGATGTCCGGTGGTCGCGCCGGTCGTGCGGTCGGTGGTCGTGGTCGTGAGGGCCGGGTCCTCGCCGGTGGTCGGGTCGGCGGTCGTCGAGGTCGGGTCGCCGGTGCCCGGGTTTTCACCTGTGCTCGAGGTCTCGCCGGCGGTCGTCGAGATGGTCGCCTCGCCACAGGCGGTCAGCGTGACGAACACGAGGGCGAACGGGGCGCGGGTCGATCTCATGCGGACTCCAACGGGTCGAGGAGCCCGCATGTTACGGACCTGCGCGGTGGGGTCGGGACGATTCGGCGAACCCGCGGTCGGTGAACCGGAGGTCGTCGGTCACTCGCCCGCGATGGCGCGCTCGGCCTGACCGGCGAGGGCACGCACGCCCTCGATCATCATGGCGAAGCGCGGGTCCTTGCTGTGGCCGCGGACGAAGCGCAGATAGATCTGCTGGGCGACGACGGCGGTCTTGTAGAGCCCGAACGCGCGGTAAAAGCTCAGATGCTCGAGGCTGCGGCCGGTGGCCTGCGCGTAGTGCTCGGCGAACTCGCGGCGCGTGTAGCTGCCGGGTGTCGCGGTCGGCCCGAACGCGAAGGCCCGCACGGCCGGAGGGTCGTCGGCCTCGACCCAGTAACAGAGCGCGGTGCCGAGGTCCATCAGCGGGTCGCCGACGGTCGCCATCTCCCAGTCGAGCACGCCGCGCACGCGCGTGAGGTCGTCGGGGTCGAGCACGAGGTTGTCGTACTTGAAGTCGTTGTGCAGCAGGGTCGGCGGGCCCGACTCCGGCATGTTCGCGGCCAGCCAGGCGGCGACGGCGTCCATCGCGGGGATCTCGTCGGTGACGGCGGCGGCGTAGCGCCTGGTCCAGCCCTCGACCTGCCGGCGCACGTAGCCCTCGGGGTGCCCGAGCGCGCGCAGCCCGGTCGCGTCGATGTCGAGCGCGTGCAGCTCGGCGAGGGTGTCGGCGGCCGCCTGCGACAGCCGCCGCGCGAGGGCCGGGTCGATCTCCAGACCCGGGGGGAGGCGACTGCGCAGCACGACGCCGCGGACGCGCTCCATCAGATAGAACCTGGCCCCGAGGACAGATTCATCGTCGCACAGCAGCAGCGGCCGCGGCACCCGCGGGTACACCGGCGCGAGCTTGCCGAGGATCGTAAACTCGCGGTCCATGTCGTGTGCCGTCTTGATCTGCGCGCCGAACGGCGGCCGGCGCAGCACCAGCTCGTGCTCGCCGATCTTCAGGAGATAGGTGAGATTCGAGTGACCGCCCGGGAACTGCTGGACCTGCACGTCCCCGGACAGCCCCAGCGCATGTTGCAGATACGGCGTGAGGCGGTCGAGGTCGAGGGCCTCGCGCACCGGCCTGGCCGCGTCGATCCAGGGGTCCTGCGCGGCGGTCATCGGGCGCCGCCCCGGGTCTTCGCGTAGCGCCCGAGGATCCGGCGCGCGACGACCATCTTGTGCACCTCGTCGGGGCCGTCGTAGATCCGAGCGCCGCGCTCGCGGGTGTAGAAATACGCGAGCACGGTGTCGTCCGTCAGGCCGAGCGCGCCGTGGACCTGGATCGACCGCTCGAGCACCTCGGCCAGCACCTCGGCGACGTGGAACTTGATCAGCGAGACCTCCTCTCGCGCCGCGCCGAAGCCCTGGTTGTCGATCAGCCACGCGGTGCGCAGGACCATCAGGCGCGCGGCGTCGATGCGCGCGCGCGACTCGGCGATCCACGCCTGCACGATCTGCTTGTCGGCGAGCGGCTCGCCGGGCGCGAGCTCGCGGCCCAGCGCGCGGCGACACATCATCGCCAGGGCCCGCTCGCAGATCCCGAGCCAGCGCATACAGTGGTGGATCCGTCCCGGGCCGAGGCGCTCCTGGGCGATCGCAAAGCCGGCGTGCGCCGGCCCGAGCAGGTTCGCCGCGGGCACGCGACAATCTTCATAGGCAATCTCGGCGTGCGAGTCGTAGCCGGCGCCGGCATGCCCGAAGATCGAGATGTTGCGGACCAGGCGAAAGCCCGGCGTGTCGGTCGGGACGAGGATCATGCTGGCGCGCCGGTGCGGCTCGGCCTCCGGCGCGGTGATCGCCATGACGATCGCGAACGCGGATCCGTCGGCGCCGGTCGTGAACCACTTGCGACCGTTGATGACGTAGTCGTCCCCGTCACGCGCGGCCATGCAACCGAGCTGCGTCGGGTTGGACCCCGGGTTGCCCGGCTCGGTCATCGAGAAGCAGCTGCGAACGTCGCCGGCGAGCAGCGGATCGAGGAAGCGCTGCTGCTGCTCCGGGGTCGCGTATTTGTGCAGGATCTCCATGTTGCCGGCGTCGGGCGCCTGGCAGTTGAAGATGTAATGACCGAAGGGACACTGCCCGAGCAGCTCGCTGACGAGGCCGTGATCCTGCAACGACAGGCCGAGGCCGCCGAGCGCGGCCGGCATCTGCGGCAGCCACAGGCCGGCGGCCCGGGCGTGCTTGCGCAGCTCGGCGAGGCGTGGCTCGACGGCGGGGAAGCCGAGCGCGAGCAGCCCGGCCTCGACCGGATAGACGTGCTCGTCCATGAAGGCGCGCACGCGGTCGAGCAGCGCGAGGGTGGGGGCGGGGATCGAGAAGTCCATGGTCGGCTCGCTGGTTCTCTCTACCGCAGGGTGATCTCGGCGGGGTCGTGCAGGTGGGGGAGGGCGTTGAAGGAGGTGAGGATCGGGCCGCTGCCGCGGCTGCGTAGCTCGGTCAGCGAGCTGTTGGCGACGACGAAGCTGGACTTGATGGCGGACCAGGGGTCGAGGTCGAGGCCGAGGCGCAGGCCGACGCCGACCGGGCCGGCCGAGGTGACGACGAGGACCGTCTGCCCGCGCGCCTGCGACAGTTCAAGGAGGCCATGGCGGACGCGGTCCTGAAAGGCGACGCAGGACTCGATCTCCGGGTCGCCGAGGCGGTCGTCGTGCCAGTGTCGCATCATGCGCTGGAACGTGGCCTCGAAGGCGCGGCGGTGCTCGCGGGTGGTCGCCACGTGGCGTCGCAGGTCCTCGAGGTGAGTGCCGAGCTCGGCGTCGTC
>JAYUXQ010000192.1:0-2075 GCA_043752905.1 Nannocystis sp.
TCCGCTACGCGGCCCGCAGCGCCGCCAGCCTGGGCCTGCTGCTCCCGGCCGCGCTGCTCGGCACGACCCTGCACCTGCCCACCTACGCGCTCACGGACCTGATCGCCCGCCGCGTGTCCGGCCACGACACCGACATGGTCGCGACGATCAAGGTGCTCGCGGCGATGCTGCTGTACCCGCTGACGTGGATCGCCGCCGGCGTCGCGGCCGGGCTGCTGTGGGGCGCCGCCTGGGGCGTGCTCGCCGGGGTAGTCGCGCCGATCACCGGCGCCGCCGCGCTGGTGTTCCGCGAGCGCTTCGCCACCGTCGGCGCCGCGGCGCGCGGCCTCCTGCTGTTCGTCACCCGCCGCAATACGCTCGCGAGGTTGCACGCGGACCGCATGGCGATCCGCGCCGCGGTGATCGAGCTGTCCGGTCGCGTCGAGGACTGAGCGTCACTGCCGGAGCTTTGCATTGATCAAGCTGAGGCCGCCCTAAAGCTCGTCAGAAGCTTGCAACCGAGATCATTGAACTCTGCAAGAAGCTCTGGTGTACAGAAGTCGCGTTTGTTACGATTGAGAAAATAGCTGAGTTCACCAGTATGCGAGCTCAGATCGCGCCGAAGAACCTTAAGTTGTAGGTTCGCATCGCTGCCATGGCGACACGCAGTGTGTCGCTGTCGGCCGAGAGCACCGTCGCATGGTCGAGGATGCGCTGGTTCATCTGGCGACTCAGGCGGTCCTCGTCCTGATCGCTGGAGGTCAAAAACTGCCCCAAGTCCGTGATCAGCTGTAAGCCCCTCGCCCCGCGTCGCTGGTTACGACCGAGATCTCTGTAAGTGGCGACGATCTTCTCCTTGGTGTCGCTACGATGCGAGTGATTCTTCGCCAGTGTCCACTCTGGCTCAACGAGCGCCAGCCATGGCACGATGAGGCGGATCTGTTGACGCTCTGCAAGTATCAGGATCTCTTCGCAAGCCGCAGATTCTTCCTACTCGCACACCAACTCCATCACGAAGTTGGATTCCACGTATACGTTCATCATGCCGCATCTTCCTGAACGATACGTGCGCCCGCAATGAGGGGCATGATTCCCGCGTTCTCGAGCTCCAGGGCTGCAGCGTCTCTTTTACCGGCAGCGAGCGGCGTCGTGAGGTCACGAAGCCACCACTCGACCAGGCTCTCGAATGCTCTTGACTCGATCTCCGTGACAGAAACTCCCACCCGCTGAAAATATTGGCCGAGCTGCTGATCGGCATCGAGTTGAAACGTCGGCGGGGCGCCTGGTGGCGTGAGTGGTGACCAGACGAAGATGCGATCTGGCATAGCCAGCATATGGATACACTCCGCGAAGCTGGCGGGTGCGTCATCCATGAAGTTCCCTCGCCAGCTTGCCGCCCAGGCGCTGGACTTGCCGAAAAGGCGCTTGGCCTCCACAGCCAGCGTGGGCTTGCCATTCTGATCGTACACGCTGAAGTCGAGGCGACCCAACATATGAGCAGCGTACCACTCACTGCTCGGGTACAGAAGCTGGCTCCTGCGGGGTGTCCTGTACGGACTGCGTTGTCTGCGCCTTGAGGTGGGCCTCCTCGGCTGCGAGTCGCTGCTTCGAGTGGCCGATCGTGCCGACGATGTTGCCGCCGCAGCGCGGGCACGCCAGCAACGCGGGTCGCAGCGGGGCGCCGCACCTGGGCTCCGAGCAGCGGCGGTCGCGGAACAGGCGGCCGATGCCGAGGCCCGCGAGGCCGAGGCCGGCCGCGATCACTGCGATGTTGCTGTAGTTGCTGAGCCCGCCGCCGCTGCCGGGCGACATCCGCGACAGCACGCCACCGAGCATCAGCGCGCCCATGAACAGCACGCGGCCGAGGCGCGGCGCCATGCTGCGGTCGACCATGAACACCGGCTTGCCGCGGTTCATGTCGGCGACGCCGCGGTCCTCGTCGAGGCGCGTCTCGGGCTCCTTGCTGTCGGCGTCGGCGAGCGGCGCGGTCAGATCGGCGAGCGAGGGTGGGGTGGGCCACTGCTCCTTCGAGGGCACGCCGAGCTGCACCGCGACCGGCGGATCCATGCGCTCGATCGCCGCGTAGGCGTGGCGAA
>JAYUXQ010000193.1:0-2074 GCA_043752905.1 Nannocystis sp.
CTCGAGCATCACAAGCAGGCCCTGGCGCTCAAGCGGGAGCACCTCGGCCCCGCGCACATCTTCACCGCGCACACCCTCTTCGACATCGGTCGCGCGCTCCAGGGCCTCGATCAAAAGAACGACGCTCTCGGGTCCTACGCGCGCGCGCTGACCGTCCAGCAGAAGCAGCTCGGCCCGCACGACCCGCGGACCGCCGCCACCCAGCAGGCGATCGCCGAGATCCTTCAGGGTCAGGGTCACTTCGTCGAGGCTCTCGGCTACGCCCGCGGCGCGCTCGAGGCCCTCGAGCACCGCCACGGCCCCGAGAGCCCGCTGCTCGCCCCGCTGCTCGTCAGCGTCGGCCAGATCCTCTACCAGCAGGGCCAGTACGACGACTCCGTCAGCGCCTACCGTCGCGCCCTCGAGCTGCTGACGCGCAGCCTCGGCGGCGGTCACGAGGACACGCTCGCCGTCCTGCTCGACCTCGGTCGCGCCTTGCATCGCCTCGGCGATCCGGTCGCCGCGCTCGCGGCCTTCCAGCACAACCTCGACGGCGTGCGGGCCGGCGCCGGCAGCGAGCATCCGCGGGTCGCCGGCACTCTCAACGCGATCGGCCAGGTCCACTACAGCCAGGGCAACTTCAAGGCCGCCCTCGACCACTATCATCAGGCCCTGGAGATCCGTCAGCGCACCCTCGGACCGGAGCACTGGCAGACCGCCACCTCACGCTTCAACTGCGGCACCGCCATGCGTGAGCTCGGCGACCCCTGGGGCCAGACCGAGATGCAGAGCGCCGCCGACACCCTCGAGCGCCTGCTCGGGCCCCAGCACCCGCACGTGCTGGCGACCCGCTCCTGGCTGCGATAAGGACCTGCGAAGACTCGCGCTGGTACGATCCCGGTGCCCCGGTATCCGCGGATTGCGCCCTCGGGCGATTCGCCGTATACCGCCGCCCATGCGCATCACCACCACCCTGCTCGCCACCTGCGTCGTCCTTGCTGCCTGCAACAACAAGCAGGACACCAAGCCGAACGACGGCAAGGTCGCCGAGACGCGAACGGGCGCGAAGCCCGTCGGGTCGCCCACGGACGCCACCACACCGGCCACCCCGACCACCCCGGCCACCCCGGCCACCCCGACCACCCCGACCACCGCCGGCACCGGCGACAAGTTCATCCCGGCCGATGCCGCGCTGCTCGCGCACATCGACATGAAGGGCCTCTCCGGCTCGCCCCTGTGGGCCTCCAACAAGGCTCTGATGGACGCCGACCCCGAGGTCAAGAAGCAGATGGAGGCCTTCACCGCCTGCAACATGCCCTTCGACGGCTTTCGTACCGTCGACATCGGCGTCGGCGCCGAGGCCAAGAACATCGCCGTCGTCGCCCAGGGCGCCGGCATCGGCAAGCCCGAGAACCTGCGCTGCCTGCAAGAGAAGCTCAACGACAAGCAGTGGAAGCTCGAGGACGTCGCCGGCGGCAAGCCGCGCCTCGTGTTCGAGAACGGCGAGGCTTACGGCTACCTCGTCGACGACGACACCCTCGCGATCGCCACCAAGGCGTGGGACGCCTCGGTCACCAGCCTCATGACCGGCAAGGGCACCTCCGTCCGCGACGGCGCCCTCAAGGACGTGCTCGCCCAGGCCGACCAGAGCAAGCACGTGTGGTTCGCCGGCAACCTGCCGCCGCAGCTCGCCGCGATGGCGACCGCCCAGCCCGGCATGTCCGGCATGACCGGCCTCAAGAGCGTCGCCGGTTCGCTCGACCTCAGCGCCGGCCTCGGCCTCGTGCTCGCGTTCGGCATGGAGAACGCCGACCGCGCCAGGACCAGCCTCGCCGAGGTGCAGAAGCAGTTCGCCAGCGTCAAGCCGATGGCCGGCATGCTCGGCATCCCCGCGACCGCCGTCGACAAGGTCACCTTCGAGGCCAGAGACGCCGCCGTCACGATGACCGCCTCCCTGACCATGGACGAGATCAACGCCATGTCCTCCGCGATGAAGGCCGGCGGTGCAGGTGCGGGTGCCGGCACCACCCCGACCGGCACCACCCCGACCGACGGCAGCAAGATCGGCACGACCCACGACAAGGGCGCCAAGCCC
>JAYUXQ010000194.1:0-2074 GCA_043752905.1 Nannocystis sp.
TTGCATTTCTGATCCCCAACAGCGACCTGACTGATATCAGCGCGGACCGCCGCAGCTCGGGCTGCTGGGCAACGGCACCGCGACGGCGGCCCGGGGGCGGGCCGCCGCTCCGTCGCGCACACCGCCGGACGGCTCGCCCCGTCGCGCAGCTCGGGGCCCGTGGAGCACACGTGGGCGGACGATGGAGCAGGTTGAAAAATTCGTGGATGCGCGTGGAAGAAGCATGGACGACGGACGATGGCGGTCGCGGCCCCGACCCCGCCAGCGGACGCACGCTAACGCGGGAGGCGCACGGTGAAGCGGGTGCTGGCCTCGTCGGAGGCGACGGTGACCGTGCCGTCGTGGGCGCGCACGATCTGGTCGACGATGTAGAGGCCGAGGCCGACGCTTCGCCGGGGGCCGGGCGCCGAGGTGGGGGCGCCGCGCTTGAACGGGTCGAACAGCACGGGCAGCAGGTCCGCGGCGATCGGGCCGTGCCGGTTGAGGTTGGTGATCGTCAGGACGACGTCGTGGGCCTCGCCGTGGCTGTCGACCTCAACCGCGGTGTGCTCACCGCTGTAGGTCAGGGCGTTGGCGATCAGGTTGGAGAGCACCTGCGCGATGCGGTCGGGGTCCCAGGCGCCGTCGCCGGGGCCGCGCTGGCTGTGCTGCAAGGCGCGCTCGGGGTGGGACAGCTCGAACTCCTCGAGGGAGGCGCGCACGAGCTGATGCGCGTCGGTGGGCTGGCGAACGATCGAGATGCCGCCGCCGAGGCGAGCTTGACTGAAATCGAGGAGGTCGTTGATCAGGCGCGTGGCCCGGCGGGCGCTGTTGACGATGCGGTCGAGGGCCCGGGACTGTCGGGGTGGGACGTCGTTGCCGAGCTTGAGGAATTGGGCGCCGTTGAGGATCGCGCCGAGAGGGTTTCGCAGGTCGTGGCTGACGATGGCGACGAGCTCCTGCGCGAACCTGGCGGTGGCGCGCAGCTCCTGCTCGATCTGCCCGCTCTCGGCGGCCTTGCTGATGGCGTTGCCGAGGCGGGTGTTGAGGCTGGTGAGGACCTCTTGCAGGCGTCGGTCGGCGATCTTGGCGAGGTCGTCGAATTCACCGAGGCGCTGCTCGGCGATCGCCTGCGTGTCCTCTTGCGGCTCGATACCGACATACGCGCCCGACAGCAGGTCGTGCAGGGCCGGGGTGGCAGCGGTGAGCTCGCCGTAATTTTGTAGGTAGCGCTGGTCGGTCTGGAATGAGATCTCCGGGTGGGCGGAGACCCATTCGTGGCACATTCGATTGTGACTGACGAACAGGACGATATCGTTGTAGGTGTGTGGATCGAGGGCCCGGGCCAGCGCGGTGCGGGCAACCTCGGCCATGGCGCCGCCGAGATAGATGGCGATCGCCAGTAGCATGGTCGCCTCGGGCGCGACGGTGAGGTCGACCGGCGCGGTGAAGCTGGCGCTGGCGCGTTCGACGTCGGCGAGCGAGGGGACGGGCTGTTGCAGCAGCTCGAGGATCGTCGGCGCGCCGACGCCGAGCGGGCGCAAGGAGCAGGTGTGGCACATGAGGCAGTACCGGGCCGGGCAGAAGCGGCCCAGGCTGACGGCGAGCAGCTCCTTGAAGACCGCAGGCAGCGGGTTGTCGACGTAGGCCGCGAGGGTCTGTTGCCACAACATGGCGAGCAGGGCCGGCTGCTGCGCGGCGGGGCCGAAGAACGGCGGCACGAAGCCGAAGCGCTGCTCGATCGCCGCGAAGATGGCGGACGTCTCGGTCGGGAGCAGCGGGTCGACGGCGCGCAAGTTACGCAAGGATCGTGGATCCGGGCAGGTAAGACAAGCACGGGTTTGCAGCGTGGGCGGCGTGGCAGTGGCGGTGGCGACGCCGCGAATGTTGGTCCGGGAGTCATGGATGGGATGGCCCGTGCGGGGTATTTGGCGCCGGGCGAAAATAAATCGATCCCCCGGACCCGGTCGCGACACCTCGGACTGAAGCCCACACAAACCGGCGCGCGCATGTCCGCCGCGCTGCCGAGGACGCACGTGGGGCCGACGCCGCCGAGCTGCGCCGCCGCCAAGCTCGTCCGGGCCCTGCCGCGGTC
>JAYUXQ010000195.1:0-5282 GCA_043752905.1 Nannocystis sp.
CCGTGCCAAAATCCCCCGACCGCGGGCTCCGCCGCAGCTCACCGGGCCGCTCCGTACTCACCCTCGCCCCCAAATTCCCGCTTTGAACCGCTTAAGCGCGGCCAGGGCGTCACGGCGGCGCACCGGGGCCGGTGCAATCGCAGATGCCCCAATCGCCGAAGCAGGACATCTCCGGCTCGACCACCTGGGCGACGAAGGCGTCGAAGGCGGCCTGGGGCAGCTTGGGGGTGTTGACGATCGCCAGGCGCTCCGTGACGGCGCCGAGCTTGTCGGCGCCCGCGAGCGAGGTCAGCTCGGGGCTGTTGGTGATCAGGAGCTCACCGACAGTCGTCAGCGAGCCGAGGCCCTTGAGGCTGGTCAGGCTGGCCATGCCCTGCGTGCCCCCATCGAGGCAGTCGCCGATCATCAGGGTCTGGGCGGACTGCAGCTTGTCGAGGCCGGTGAGCGAGGGAACGAGCGGGAGGCCGTAGATCTGGATCCAGGGCCCGCCGGTGTAGGCGCCGAGCGGCGCGAGCGAGGGGACGAGCGGGAGGTCGATCAGCAGGAGGCTGCCGGTCGTCCAGCTCTCGAGGCCCTGCAGCGAGGTGAGCTTGGGGAGGTGGATCAGCTCGACCTCGCCGCTGGTGAGCGGGCCGAGGCCGTCGAGGCTGGTCAACAGCGGCATGGCCTCCAGGCCCAGGCCGGCGAGCTGGAGCGAGCCGAGGCCGGCGAGGTTCTTCAGTGGGATGTCGCGCAGCCGCAGCGAGCCGAGCGTCGTTACCGTCGAGAGCGGTTGAAGGTCGGTGATCAGCGGGAGCTCGGCGAGTTGGTAGTGACCCTTGGAGGCCGCCTCGAGACCGGCGAGGGAGGTCAGCGCCGGAGCGTTCTGCAGGTTGAAGCGGAAGCTGCTGCCGGCGGCGGCGAACAGCTCGGCGAGGCTGGAGAGGTCGGTGAGGGCGGCGCTGTCCCGGATGTCGATGGTTGGGATATTGCCGATCAGCCCCCACGCGGCGAGCGCGGAGAGGTCGGCGAGCGCAGCGTTGCTCTCGATCCGGAGGTACTCGATCCCCTTGAAGTCGGGGGCGAAGCTGCCGAGAGTCTTTGCGCCGGTCTTGTAGATCAGGCTGTGCGAGGCGTCCTTCAGGCCGGTCATGCCGGCGACGGCGGTCAGCGCGGGCAGCTCCCATAGCTGGAGGAACCCGACGCTCTCGACCGCGGCGAAGGGCGTGAGGTCGGTCAGGACCGCGTTCTCCCGGATGTCCAGCGACCCCGTGACGGTGTGCAGGTGACACAGCGGCGCGAGCTGCTCGGCGGACAGGTCGCCGGAGATGGTGATGTGTCCGGAGACGGTCCCGAGGCAGCCATACTGCGAGAGGTCGGTGATCGGGTCGATCTCGATCGGGCCGTCGAGCGCGATGAGCTGGTCGCAAGGCGGACACTCTTTGGCGGGTGGCGGGTCCCCGGTCGTCGAGCTACCGGTGTCGGTCGCGGTCAGACCCGCGGTGGTGGCGTCGGTCGTGGTGGTGGCGTCGGTCGTGGTGGTGGCGTCGGTCGGGCTCGTTGCGGTCGAGGCCGTGGCGGTCGTGTCCGTGGCGTCGGTGGTGCCGGTGGTGTCGGTCGGGCTCGTCGAGGAGGTCGTCGGGGTGGTGGTGTCGGTGGTGTCGGTCGTCGGGCCGGCGGTGCTCGGGGTGGCGTCGGTGGACTCGCCGGTGCTGCTCGCGGTCGAGTCCGGGGTGTCCAGCGCCGGACGGTCGGGGCAGGCGAGGAGCAGGACGGCGGGGGCGAGGGCGAGGAGCGGGCGTCGGGTCATTGCAGGGCCTCGTAAGTTGCGCGCCGGAGGGACCCCGGTCGCGTGTGTCACACGATACCACGGGCGTAGCGCGGGACTCGCCGAGCAGGCGCGGTGTGTCACACAGCGCGAGGAGGCCGCGATCCGGAGCGCATCGGGCTTCATCGTCGCTCAGAACATCGTGTAGATCGGTGCCTGTCGGGCCTGGCCTATGGACCAGGTTGTGTGTTGCCGCCACCGCATCGTCACCCATCCCGCGCTGCGGGCGGCGGCGTGATGGCTGTCAGCGTCGCGGACTGGAAGGTGCGACGACCAGCTGCGCAGCGAACGTTGAGAACGTGATACGTCGCGGCGGCCAGCGGCTTCACGCTGGGCTTCGCGCCCGTGAAGTCGAGCAGGCCCGCGGAGTGCGGCGCGTTGCGCACGGAGATGGCGCAGGCCTTGCCTTTGCACAGCCGCACCACGCCGTGGCGGCCGTCCGGCGAGACCGAGGGCATATCGACGACCTGTCCGGGGATCTCCACGAAGGTCGCGCCGCCGTCGTTGGAGGCGAACACATCATAGTCCCCGCCAGCGAGCACGATGGAGCGTCCGTCGCGGCTCATGGCGAGCTTGTCGATCTGCTCGTCGGCGACGGGCGGATACTTCGTGAAGACCTCCTTGATCTGCGCGAGCTCGGCCTGAGCCGCGGCGCTCGGGACTGCACGCGCCCCCGCTGGGCATCCGCGCCGATCGCTGCCATCACACCCGACGGCGCCGCGGCCACGCCAGCAGCAGCGCCAGGCCCCACGGCGCGCCGGCATCCGTGCTCGCGCAGGCGCAGCCCTTCTCACCGCCCTCGTCTCCGGTGCCGCCGACGCTGTCCTCGCCGCTCGGCTCGCCCTGCTCCGTCTCCGCGCCGGAGGTCGGCGCGTCGCCGGTCGTCGGCGCACCGTCCGTCGGCTCCCCGGTCGTCGTCTCACCGTCCATCGTCTCCTGCTGCGCCGGCCACGGCGTGCAGTCCTCTCTGTCCCACAGCTCGCCGTTCGGCCCCGTGGCGAGCGCGCAGGTATAGGGCTGCCCGGCGCACATCGTCAGCCCCGGTGCCGGGTCGAGGTCGATCACACCGAGCATGTCCGCGAGCTCCTGGCCCACGCACACTTCCGGCCCGGTCATCGTCTCGCCGGTCATCAGGTGGACCGCCGTCAGCGCGCCGCACAGCGGCTGATAACCGCGCACCTCGATCGTGGTGGCCCCGGGCGCAAACCCGGTGCCGGCGAAGTGATAGCCGACCTGTCCCATCGTCGCCGCGAGCGTCGCCGGATCGATCTTCGCCGTCACGGCCAAGCGGGCGAAGACCGAGCCCGCCGCGCAGGTCCCCTCGAACCACGCCACCGGGTTTCCGCAGCCGCCGCTCTGGTCGAAGGGGATCGCCCCGTCGCAGCACACCAGCGTGTCGGGCGAGAGCAGCGGCTGGGACTCGACCTCGGCCTCGGCCGTCAGCGTCGCCAGCGTCAGCGGCACCGCCATCACCGCCCCCGTCGTCACCGACAGCAGCGCCTCGAACCCGTCCGGCCCGCACTCGCTCCAGTCGAGCATTGCATTGTCGACCGTCACCATCACCTCGAAGTCCGTGTCCGCCGCGAGCGGCACGCTCGGCCGCCACACCAGCACACCCAGCTCCGCGATCGCCACCACCTCACCAGGCAGCGCTGCCCCGCCGAGCTTCGGCGTCACCGTCACGGTCACCGCCGCCGGCGACGCCTCGGCGTTGAAGCGCGCCGGCATCTCCTCGGTCAGCACCGGCCGCAGCACCAGCGCTGTCTCACCGGCCGGCACCGGCCCCACCTGCGCCAGCTCGACGTCGACGAGCCGCTCGCACTCGATGGACGAGCACGCCTCGGCACGCGACGGCGCGGCCGCAACAAACGCACTCATCAGGATCGACACGGACAGCGGGCGATACGGCATATTCGCCAGCATACATGGGGCCCCCCGTCCTGGGGCTCGCACGGGGGGCCAGGTCGATAGCCACAGGGCCGGATCCGGGCGACTTTGAGCCCTGTCTCGGTGCGTGTCGGATCTGGTTTTCGGTACGAGTCGTGGTGTTCTCCCGCCATGCGCCGGTTCCGCGTGTCGACCTCGGCCGAAGCGAGGCAAACTCGAGGTGCGCCACGCACTCGACATTGCGGCTCTCCCGTCCCCAATCGCATCTTCGCACCAAGCTCGATCGGATCGCGACCCGGACCAAGACTGCCGCGCCCGACGCCCTCGAAGTCACGCGTCACCGCCTGCGCAACCTCGCCGCGGGGGTGCTGCCCTCGGCCCTCCACCGCCGGCACCCGTTGCGGGGGCTGTCGACGGCGCCGCACATGCTGGTCATGCTCGACCTGTACCTCGTCGCCTTCGTCGCTGGCGCCGGGAGCTTCCCCGACGACTTCGCCGCAGAGGATCTGTACGTCCGCCACGACCGCGTGCTGCGAGCGTCGCACGAGGCCGCCGCCGACGCGAGCTAGGCGAGGACGATTGAGAAGATGCGATGGATAACGGAGGCGTGGGCGCCCGCGCGTTTGGCTCGGAAGCCAGGGGCAGGCGTCCGTCGTCGAGAAGCGGCAGAGGGGCGCGGGCGATCTGGCAGCTGGCAGCAGCAGGTCGGCAGAATCCCCGCGCGTCGAGCAACAGGAGGTGGGCCGACCAACAACTCCGCCGCCCGCTCGCCGAGGACTCCGGCGAGTTGGACGAGCTCGAAGGTGGGGCCTTCCTCGATAGCCGTCGTGTAAGCGAACGACTTGTTGTGGACGACCACGCCGGCGGCCACGAAGTTGTGCAGGTCGCCGTCGACGCTGACGTCAATCACGGTGCACGTGCCGGCGTGGACCGCCCGCGCGCGGACCGGGGCCTCGCGCGCGCCGTGGCCGTCGATCACCGGTAGCGTGCGGGCGTCGCCGGAGATCCAGTCGGAGGCGGGTCGATCGGCGACGCGCTCCGGGGAGTAGAGCGGATGGTCTGGCGTACAGACCAGCTTGCCGTGCGCGTGAGCGAGGGCGAGGGCGAGGCACTCGCGCCGGGCCATCCGCACGAGCACGACGCGCACGGCTAGGCGCCGGCCGGTGGCCGGGTCGACCGACCACACGAGATCGCCGACACGCAGCTGCCCCGCGGGACGCAAGCCGTCGACGGTGTCGACGAGCACGTGGGCGGCGACGCAGCAGGACGGCGAGGCCGCCAGGATCGTCGCACCGAGCAGCCCTGGCCGGACGACGCCGACGAGAGCCCGGATTTATCCACCGATGACGAGCGCGTTTAGGGCTTGATACGGTGGATGAAGAAGTCAATTTCGCCAAGGGCCGTCCGAGGGCCGTCACCGAGGTCGAGCGTATCTCTGAAGCCGCCGACGAATACAAGCTCGCCATCGGGTCCCCGGTCACCACTGATAAAGCGCTTAAGCGGTTCAAAGCGGGAATTTGGGGGCGAGGGTAAATACGGAGCAGCCCGGCGAGCGGCGGGGAGTCCGCGGTCGGGGGATTTTGGCACG
>JAYUXQ010000196.1:0-2071 GCA_043752905.1 Nannocystis sp.
GACATGCCAAAGTGACTGGCGAAGGGTGTCTCGGCATCGGCGGCTAAATTCTCGTCGTTGAGGAATCCGACCACGGCCGCTTCGCCGAACGTGGCGAACAGCCATGACATAAAGGACCCACCAGAGATGCGTCAGGGTCTGGACGTCAGGGTCGGAACTGGCAGCCCGGAACGTGACCGGATCAGTGCAACTGACGGGGACAAGAACAGGCCCACAGTGTTCGCCCTCCAGCGGTTCGGGTTCGCCTGTTGTCGGAGTCGTAACACTTGACTCACTGACACTATCGCTTGCCCCTTCGGTTTCCATCGCAATGTCGTCGCCGCAGCCCACTGCGGCCAACATCGATAACGTACACCATGTGATGCGACGAATCGTCAGGGAGCAGGGAGCAAGGTCGAATCATGGGGACCTCCAATGCAGAACAGCTACAATGGAGGATGTACCAAATCCTGTCAAGGTTTTTGGCGCTGTTCCGTAGGACATCTGGCGGACACTGCGAAGTGTTCAATGTTATTGAGAACGCCGCGGTCGGCGAGCGCGAGACCCTGCTCAAGGTCAATGGCGTGCACGTCAGTGACCTCGAGCTGGGCCGTGGGACCTCGCGCACAGCCTTTATTTAGCGGATCACGAAAATCACCGTGCTCGGCCCCAACCGCCAAAGCGTCCGCGCTAAAGTGCGGCCGCAATGCGTGGCCCCCAGACCCTCGCCGACCCCACCCTCGACGCCCTCCTCGACCAGGTCTACGGCGCCGCCGAGGACGACCCCGAGGGCGCGCTGGCGATGCTCGAGGACGCGGCCGCGACCTGGCCCGACCACCCCGAGCTGCTGTTCGCCCGCGGCGAGCTCGAGTGGACCCTCCACGGCCCCGAGGCCGCCGAGCCGCACTACCGCCGTGCCGTCGAGCTCTCGCCCGAGTTCGCCGACGCCCGCTACGCGCTCGGCGAGGTGCTCGGCCTGCTCGGCGAGGAGCAGGCGATGGTGGTCGAGAACCTCGAGGTGCGTCGCCTCGATACCGAGGCGGACATCGGCGACGGCATCGGCACACGGGAGGACCAGCGCTTCATCGCCCAGGTCGCCGAGGACGTGCTCGCCGCGATCCCCGAGGAGTTTCGCGACCGCCTGCAAAACGTGCCCGTGGTGCTCGAGGCGCGCCCGAGCGAGACGCTGGTCCGCGAGGGCTTCGACCCCCGCGCCCTCGGGTTGTTCGAGGGCGAGGGCGACGTCGGCCAGCGCAGCGGCGCCGTCCAGAGCAGCCCGACCCGCATCGTCCTCTTCTACGCCAACCTGCTCGCCTCGTTCCAGGACGAGGACGCGCTGCGTGAAGAGATCGAGGTGACGATCCTTCACGAGATCGGGCACTACTTCGGGCTCGACGAGGACGACATGGAGCGCCTCGGGCTCGAGTAGGCGGGGCGCCGTCAGGCGCCGGGCCAGACGAAGCCGACCTGGCCCTCGAAGAGGTAGCCGAGGTTGTTGACCGCGTTGTCGCGCTCGGCCTCGCTGGTCGTGTAAAAATGTTCCATGTTGCCGTTGAGGCGGTACAGGGGGATCGCGCCGCAGTAGGCCTCGGTGCCGATCTGGCCGAGCGTGCCCTCGACCGGACCGGCGCCCTCGCAGGTGGCGCTGGTCGTGTAGAACCGGCGGCCGTCGCCCTTGAGGCAGCGGTAGAACGGCACCAGGCCCGGCTGAGGCTCGATGTGTAGATAATAGAAGTTGAGGAACTCGACGGTGAAGTCGCCCGACGCGGCCTCGGCGGCGTCGATCGTATAAAAATGGCCCTGGGTCGGACTGACGGATCGATGCACGCCTTGCCGACAGCCGGCGATGCCGCCCTCGTCGCAGGTGCCGTTGCAGTCGTCGTCGAACAGGTTGCAGGCCTCGGGGGTGCCGTTTTGGCACACGGGGGCGCACTGCTCCCCGGGGGCGAGGGCCTGCTCGCAGCCGGTCTGGAGGTCCTGGTCGCAGTCGAACCAGCCCGGATCACAGCTGCCGATCGCGCAGCTGCCCGCGGCGCAGGCGGCCGTCGCTTGGGGGATCACGCAGCTGATGCCACACTTGCCGCAGTTGTCG
>JAYUXQ010000197.1:0-2070 GCA_043752905.1 Nannocystis sp.
ATGCGCCCTCGCTGGCGCGCTTCCACAGCCCATTCGTGCCGCGCCCCTTGTCGTCCGGTCCCCTCACCACCGCCCATGGCACACCATCGGCGCCAAACGCCAGCGACACGACCTCGCTCCCCGGCGGCAGCGCGATCGGCTTCCAGGTCTGGCCGTCGAAGCGGGTGATCAAGGCCGTCATCCCCGCGTCGCCTTCCACCGCACCTGCGAGGTACACCTCGTTCGCCGCGCGCGCCACCAGCTTGCCCTGCGCCATCGCCGGCCGCGCTCCGCCGTGCTCGGGCAGGCGGTCGACGGTCCCCGCGTCCTCGCCCGGCGCGAAGCGCTGGACCGCGAACGTCTGCGCCCCGCTGACCACGTCGTCGGGCTTCCCGGCGAACGCCAGCAGCACGAACACCTCTCCGGTCGGCAGCGTCGCAAAGTCGATCGGTCGACCCTCCGCTGCGATCTTCATCGACGCGGGCTTCGGCGCGGCCCCGGCCGCGAGCACGTCGAAGCGTGGCGGGTTGGTACGGATCGCCGCATCCATCCGCTTGACGATCCTCGGCGGCAGATCGCCGCCGTACAGCTCGTCCATCCCGGGATCGGTCGTCAGGAGCCGCAGCGCCAGCGTCTGCTCGCCGGTCCACGGCGCGAACGCCTGATAGTACCAGTCGAGCGGACCGACCCCGGTCGACTTGCGCTGCCATCGCTGGCCCTTGCGATAGTACGTGAACGGTGCGGTCGTCGTTCGGTCGGCCTCCGACTGCGCCGTCATCCACACCGGGTCGGGCCAGCGTCCGCCGATCGACAGCAGCACCTCGACCCCCATGTACTCCGGCTCGAGCATCCCATGGTGCATCGCCGGCATCTCCGCGAGCGAACCGTCCATGTCGAGGTGCGCCATCACCCCGGCCCCCGCGACCACGAACTCGCTGCCGAGCTCGGTGAGCATCAGGTCGCCGTCGCGCCCCGCCGCGAGCCAGAAGCCCGTCCCGGGGGGATCTTCCGCCGGGAGTCGGCGCGGGTCGATCGCCGGCTCCTCCGGTTTCGGAGTCGCGGGGGACCTCGCAACCGCGTCCGCGGAGGCCGTCACGGGCCGCGCGACCGGCTCGGGTGTCCCCTTCACTTCCTTCCCTTCCTCCACGACCTTCACGGGCTCGCCGGGCGCCGGCTTGTGCACCGGGTCGACCGCGGGCGCCTCTGCGCAGCCCAGCAGCAACGAGAGCGCGAGCGACACCCGACCGGACCGAGACCTGAGCATGCCCACAGGATACCCCTCATGTGCCCACGAAGCGGCATAAAACACCCCGCGCGACGGTGCGCGACCCTCCGATAACCTGCCCGAAGAGACATGTCGCTGTTCCACCTGTCCATGCGGACAGGCGCCCCGTCACTCCAACGGCGCGATCGTCCCCTGCGCGACGACCACCTCACCGTCGATCGCCGCCCCGTCGCGCCTGCGCCGGTCCGGGAACGCCACCCGTTGATAGCGCAGCTCCCACGCGACCCACGAGCGCGTGACATCCTCGCAGACCGCCGCCGGTGACGGCGGCCCTGCCGTCAGATCGAAGCGAAACACGACCGGCTCCGCGTGCACGCGCGTGTCGGCCACCTCGCCCTGGGCCAGCATCTGGCCGTGGGCCACCTTCACGAATTCGCGGCCGAGCCAGCGCCGCTGTGGCGCGTGCGGGCCCTCGACGCCGAACACCCAGACCCGCAGCTCGAGCCGGCGAAACAGGTCGCCGGTGGGGAACGCGTGCCCGGCCGCGCCCGGCGTCAGCGTCAGCTCGACCTGCGCCGCGCCGGTCCGCCGCGCGCCCACCCCCACCGCCAGCGCCAGCATCTCCGGGTCACGCGACGCGGCGAAGCGGTGCGAGCGATGCCCTCGCCCCGCGCCCTCGTCGACCCAGGGCATGTGACAGTCGGCGCACGCGTAGTCGCGCGCCCACGAGTCCGCGTGCTCGCGCAGCGTCTCCTGCATGTCGTCCGGCCGCCCGGGGGCCACGCCCGGGAACGCGAATTCATGGCACCCCGCGCACGCCCCCGGCCCCGCGAACGCCTCCATCACCCCCTCGACTCCTTGCTCGT
>JAYUXQ010000198.1:0-2069 GCA_043752905.1 Nannocystis sp.
TCGCCGCGGGTGCTGACCGGGGGCATCGAGCTGCGCGAGCTCATCGGCGAGGGCGGCATGGGCCAGGTGTACCTCGGTTACCACCTGAAGCTCCGCTGCGATCTGGCCGTGAAGGTCCTCGACCCGGCGCTACATCTTCGTGTGGACAGCGAGGAGCGTCTGCTGCGCGAGGGACTCGTGTTGGCGAGCATCCAGCATGAGAACATCGTTCGGGTTCACCACTGCGACAGGACCCCGGACGGGCGGCTGTTCATCGTCATGGAGCTGCTGCGAGGCGACAACCTCCGGCAGCTCCGGGCCCGGATTGGGGCCATGGACGCGCTCGCGGTCGTCAAGATCGGGTTGCAGATCTGCCGGGCCTTGGAGGCCGCGCACGAGTACGGCGTCATCCACCGCGACCTCACCCCCTCGAACGTGATGGTGCTGCACGAGCCCGAGGGGCTGGTCAAGGTCATTGACTTCGGGGTCTGTCGGCTCCAGGACACGTTTCACGCCAGACACCCCCAGAGATTCGCGGAGCCGCCCGGCTCACGCCTGGCGACCCCCGTCGGCGTGCAACTCGGCACCCCGGAGTACATGGCCCCTGAGCTGTTCGTGCGCGAGCCCTTCGTGTCGCCGAACGTCCGCACGGATGTCTTCTCTGTCGCCGTGGTGCTGTTCGAGTTACTGACCGACGCGCACCCGTTCCACCACGCCGACCGCAGGCAGGCGCGCAGCGTTCGCGAGCTCATGCCCGAGTTCGAGTACCACGATCTCGAGAAGGCGCTGGCGAACGCGTTACGCAGCGACCCGGAGCGTCGTACGCCGACGATGGCTGCCCTCCGAGACGACCTCGAGCTGGCCCACGACTGCATTCTCGCCCAGCGCGGCGAGGACATCGACGATCGCCCTCCGTCGCCGCAGCGACGGCCGGCGGCGAAGCTGGTCCGTCTCGACAGGTTCCGTCCCGCGGGTGAGCTGGACGAGGAGACGGCGGCCGACGAGCCCCGGGTCAGGTTCCTTGAGATCGTTCGAGCAGATGACCCAGTGGGCGAGGTCCCGGAGGATCGTTCGCTGGCACCTGTGGTCATCCTGCGACCGACACCAGCGGCGGACACGACGGCGTGCGAGGTGGAGAGTGACCCGGCGTCGAGCCGCGTCGCCGCGGCCATCGCACCCGTGATGCCCGCGCCTGCAGCCCCGCCTCCGATACCGCCGCAGGCAGGCCCCGGCTGGCTGGCGACCCACATGGTCGGGGTGGTGCTCGCTACAGGACTGGTGGGCGGCGTTGGTGCGACCCTGGCCTCGCAGCGGATCGGTGAGTCGGTGTTCGCCGCGCCCGCCATGCTCGCCGAGGCCGTGGTGGCGACCGAGCTCTGCGAGGAGGCGCTCGAGGAGACCCGGGCGTCACTTGTCCAGACCGAGAACCAACTCCGTGTTGCTCGGCAAACGTCCGCGGGGAGCCTTGCCGATCGACCTGCGCCCTCGCTGACGGCGCTCGCCGCACAAGCGGCGGGGCCGGGCCCCGCTACCATATCAATGCCGCAAGCATCGCCCGATATTGCGGACGCCGGCCGAAAGACCGCGCTGGCGCGTCACCGAGCCGTACAGCGCTCCCTAGACAAGGTGCTCGCCGGGGTTCGAGCTTGCCAGGATGAACTCGGCGGCGGCGAGATGACGCAGCTTCGCACCCGCGTTCGTATCGACCCGGACGGTCAAGCCTCGGCCGTCGAGATCGCCGGAAAGAGCGACTCGACGCTCGCCAAGTGCGTCACCGCGGCCATCCGCGTCCGTCACTACGCAAAGGGCGATCAGGCGGAGTGGGTCCGCCACGTCTTCACCTTCGAGTCGGACAAGGAGTCGCCATGAGCCGCCAGCCGCGATCTTTCGTCGTGACCCTGGCGCTCGCGCTCGCCAGCTCGACATCGGCGGTCGCGGCTCCGCCGAGGCCCGAGCTTGTCGACCTCGGCGAGATTGAGTTACCGCCCGAGGCCGCGCGGCACAACGCGGACGGGATGAAGGCGTACGAGGCCGGCGACTACGAGGCCGCCTACGCGGCGTTCAAGCGGTCCCACATGAGCATGGACCCC
>JAYUXQ010000199.1:0-5268 GCA_043752905.1 Nannocystis sp.
CGCTCGCTGACCCGCCGCCTCGCCGTACTCGAGGAGAGCGCCGGCCGGATCGCCCGCGGCGAGCTCGGCCACCGCATCCCCGACCCACGCGCCAGCGACGAGCTCGGTCGCCTCGGCCTCGCCTTCAACGACATGGCCGCGCAGCTGGAAGCCCAGGTCCACGGCCAGCGGGCCCTGCTCACCAACGTCTCGCACGAGCTGCGCACCCCCGTCGCCCGCATGCGCGTGCTCGCCGAGCTGCTCGCCGAGCGCCTCGCCGGCATGCCCGACCTCGAGCACCCCGCGACCATCCGCGTGCGTCGCGGCATCGCCGAGCTCGGTGACGACCTCATCGAGCTCGAGACCCTGATCGCCGACCTGCTGACCTCCGGCCGCCTCGACCTCGGCGGCGCGGCCACCCTGCACCGGGTCGACACCGGGCTCGCCCCCCTGTTGGCCCGCGTCGCCGCCCGCGTCGCCGCCCGCGTGCGCTGCGACGAGGCCCTGCACCTCGAGCTCGACCCGGTGTTGATCGAGCGACTGCTCGCCAACCTGCTGCACAACGCCCGCCGCGCCTGTCCCGAAGGCCAGATCGAAGTCGCGGCCGAGGTCATCGGCGACCGCCTGGTGCTCGCCGTCGAGGACGAGGGCCCCGGCATCGCCGCGGCCGACCGCGCCGCGATCTTCGAGCCCTTCACTCGCCTCGACGCCGCCCGCGCGCGCGACCACGGCGGCGTCGGCCTCGGCCTGTATCTGTGCCGCCAGATCGCCCAGGCCCACGGCGGCACGATCACCGCCGAGGACCGCCGCGACGGCGCCCGCGGGGCCCGCCTCGCCGTCGTCCTCCCCCGACACGCCCCTGCACCGACCGCGGGCCTCGTGGTATAGCGGCCGTCATGGAGCCCTACCAGCAGGCGTTCATCGAGCTGCTCGTCCGTCACGAGGTGCTGCGCTTTGGCGAGTTCACGCTCAAGTCCGGCCGGCGCTCGCCCTACTTCGTCAACGCCGGTCAGTTTCGTACGGGCGCTGCCATCTCGGGTCTGGGCCGCGCCTACGCCGAGTGTCTGCGACGCGCCTCGCTGCGCTGCGACCTGTTGTTCGGTCCGTCGTACAAGGGCGTGCCGCTGGCCGTCGCCACTGCGATCGCCATGGCCGAGCTCGGCGACGACGCCCCGTTCTGCTTCGACCGCAAGGAGCACAAGGAGCACGGCGAGGGCGGCTGGTTCGTCGGCACCGCGCCGACGGCCGGCATGCGCGTCGTCATCGTCGACGACGTGATCACCTCCGGCAAGTCGATCCACGAGAGCATCGAGCTCCTGCGCCGCACCGCCGACGTGCAGATCGCCGGCGTCGTCGTCGCGGTCGATCGCCAGGAGCGCGGCACCGGCGAGCGTACCACCCTCGCCGAACTCCAGAGCGAGCTCGGCGTCCCGGTATGCCCGATCGTCACGATCCGCGACGTCATCGACCATCTGCACGGCCGCGAGGTCGACGGCGTGCTCGTGATCGACGACAGGCGCCGCGCCGCGATGGAGGCCCACCTCACCAGCCACGGCGGGACCGCCTGAGCCGCTTTTGACCTGTCCCTTCGGACAGCTCAGTCGTCGCCGTGGCCGCGGAAGATCTTGCGCAGCTCGGCCTCGAGCCGGTGGGCCACGCTCGTGCGCTGCTCGGCGTCCGCCCACAGGCCCTCGATCGACGCGGCGACGCCTGCCAGCAGCTCGACGTACGCGGCCATTTGCTGCGCCGACGCGTCGACGACCGCCTGAAACGTGCCCATCACCAGCGAGTTGACGAACTCCGGCAGCATGTCGGGCCGCGTCGCCATCTTGCGGTCGACCCCCGGCCGGCCCTTGCCCGCGCGCGGGGGCGTCGGCGGCGGGTTGAGGAATGCCGCCACCGCGGCGACGTCGGCCAGCAGCTTGCGTCGGCGCTCGTCCGGCAGGTCGTGGAAGGCCGGCGAGGCGTGCAGCTGAGTTTGAGTGCGCTGGACAGTCTCATCCATGATCATGGGTCCCCATGGGTCTGACGTGCGGGCGCCTGCGTGGCGAGGCGCGAGTATATCCCACGCGCGCGCCCGCGACGGCCACGGGTTTCGCCGACCCCACGCCTGTGACCTCGGACACCGCACCTGTCCCACAGGACAGCGAGACACCGCAACGTCCGCGAACACCCCGGGTGCGCCTCCGCGCCTGCGGGCGTGCGCCCCCGCTCGGCGGCAGCGTGCTCGACAACTCCGTCATCCTCGTGTGCTCCGAGAACGCCGAGGGCGGCCACACCAAGGTCAACATGCCGTTTTTGTTGATCGGTAGCGGCGGCGGCCACTTCAAGACCGGACGCCACGTGCAATGCGGCGGCGCCCCGCACAACCGTCTGCTGCTCTCGATCGCCGGGGCCTTCGGCCTGCCCGGCCCCGACGGCTCGCCCGACCACTTCGGCGACCCCGACTTCGGCGGCGGTCCGCTGTCGGGCCTGACCTGAAGCGCGCGGTCCCCCGGCGCGCCCGGCGGCCGCCATGACACCTGTCCGGCCGCCCGGGCGCGGCCTCACGTCGCGCCGTCGGACGACCTCTACAACGTGCTCCGTGTCCCTGCGGCCACGCGGCATGGGGATTACCCGTGGCGGCGCGCAGAGCCTTTGGCTATGGTCAGCGGCCTCGGAGCGGCCGGGTACCGCAACAGATGTCAGCTCCCGAAATAGATCCGGACGATCACAGGTCACGCTCGGAGTTGCTTGCCGAGCTACGCGCCCTGCGTGCCCAGGTCGCCGAGGGCGTCCTGCTGCAGCAGATGCGCCTGATCTTCGACGTCGCGCCGACGCTGATGACCTACGTCGACGCCGACGGCTGCTATCGCCTCGTCAACCGCCAATACGCGGAGTGGTTCGGGCGCTCGCTCGACGAGATGCGCGGGCGACACATGCGCGAGGTCCTCGGCGAGGCCGCGTACGCGCGCACGCGGCCCTACGTCGAGTCCGCGCTCGGCGGTCGACTGACGCGCTTCGACGTCGAGCTGCTGCACCGCGACGGCAGCCTGCGCTGGGTCAGCGTCACCTACGCACCGCACCTCGACCCTGACGGCGAGGTGCTGGGCTTCGTCAGTGTGGCGATCGACATGACGGCCCGCAAGCGACAGGAGCGCGAGCTGCGGGCCTCACGGGAGCAGCTGGAGGTCGTGCTACGCGGGGTGACCGACGCGATCACGCTGATGGACCACACCGGCAAGATCGTCTACGCCAACGCCGTCGCGGTCGCGACGATCGGCGTCGCCGACGTCGATTCGATGCTCACCCGCCCCATCGAGAGCCTGCGCGACCGCTTCGTCATGATGGACAGCGACGGCGCCGTCATCCCCGACGAGCGCACCCCGACCCGCAGGGCCTTCCAGGGCGAGCATGTCCAGGAGCAGCTGGTCCGCTTCCGCACCCACGACAGCGCCGCCGAGCGCTGGTCGGTCGTGTCGTCGACCCCGGTGTGCGACGACACCGGCGCGGTCCGCTACGTCGTCAACATCTTCCGCGACATCACCCAGCGCCGCGACGCCGAGCGGGCGCTGCAAGCCCAGCACCAGCTGACCCGCACGATCACCGATAGCGCCACCTCGGCGCTGTTCCTGATGGACACGCGGCAGCACTGTACCTTCATGAACCCGGCCGCCGAGGCGATGATCGGGTACACCCTCGACGAGGTCCAGGGCCAGCCCCTGCACGACTTCATTCATCACCACCGCTCCGATGGCCGGCCCTACCCGATCGCCGAGTGCCCGATCGACCGCGCCCTGCCGCAGCGCCGGCAAGAGCGCGGCGAGGACACGTTCCTGCGCAAGGATGGCAGCTTCTTCCCGGTCGCCTTCACCGCCAGCCCGATCGTCACCGATGGCCAGCCGGTCGGCACCATCATCGAGGTCCAGGACATCACCGCCGACAAGCTCGTCCAGGACGAGCTGCGCCTGCGCGCGCGCGTGCTGCAGAGCATGGCCGAGGGCGTCCGCGTCTCCGACGAGCGCGGCATCATCCTCTACACCAACGCCGCCGAGGACGCCATGTTCGGCTACCCCGCCGGCGAGCTCGTCGGTCAACACGTCTCCGTCCAAAACAACTATCCCCCGGAGGAGAACCGCCGCATCGTCGCGTCCGTCCTCGACCACCTCAAGCTCCATGGCTCGTGGGTCGGCGAGTTCCACAACGTCAAAAAAGACGGCACCCCCTTCGTCACCCACGCGCGCACCACCACCCTCGAGCTGTCGGGCAAGCGGCATTTGTTGTGGGTGCAGGAGGACGTCACGCGGGAGAAGCGAGACCGCGAGGCGCTGCGCTTCCTGGCCGACGCCAGCACCGCGCTGGTCGCCTCGCTCGACCCCGCGCAGACGTTGCAGGGCCTCACCCGTCTGGCGGTGCCGCGACTCGGCTCGTGGTGCACCGTGTACTTGCACGAGCCCGGCGGCGGCACGGTCGAGATAGCCGCGCTCACGCACATCGAACCCGACAAGGCCGAGGTCATCCGCGCGCTGCACACCCGCTTCCCGATCGACCTGGCGCACGGCTCCGGGCTCGGCGAGGTGCTGCGGACCGGCGTGTCGCAGTTATATGAGCAGGTCGACGACGGCATGCTCGCGCTGGCCGCCCGCGACCCGGCCGAGCTCGAGCTGCTGCGCGAGGTCTCGCCGCGCTCGTGGATGATGGCGCCGCTGATAGTCCAGGGCCGCACCTTCGGCGCCATCTCGCTCGTCAGCTCGACCGCCCGCCGCTACGACGCCGCCGACCTCGCCCTGCTTGAGGAGATCGCACGTCGCGCCTCGGTCGCCGTCGACCACGCCCGCCTGTACGACATGGCCCAGAAGGAGCGCGCGCGCGCCGAGGAGGCCAACCGCGCCAAGGACCTGTTCCTGAGCACCCTGAGCCACGAGCTGCGCACCCCGCTGACCGCGATCCTCGGCTGGACCCGCATGCTGCGCAGCCACACCCTGTCGGAGGAGAAGCGCGCCAAGGGTCTGGAGACGATCGACCGCAACGCCCGCGCGCAGGTCGCCCTCATCGAGGACATCCTCGACCTCAGCCGGATCGTCACCGGCAAGCTGCGCCTCGACCTCGAGTCCGTCGAGCTGGTCCCGATCGTCGAGGCCGCCGTCGAGACCGTGCGACCCGCCGCCGACGCCCGCAACATCCGCCTGATCCTCACCCTCGACCCCGACACCAGCCCCGTGATCGGCGACCCCAACCGCCTGCAGCAGATCGTTTGGAACCTGCTGACCAACGCCGTCAAGTTCACGCCGCGCGGCGGCCGGGTGACAG
>JAYUXQ010000200.1:0-5267 GCA_043752905.1 Nannocystis sp.
GCGAAGGTCGACGTCGTGATGCGGCAGGACCACCGCGCCGGCGAGAAGCTCTTCATCGACTACTCGGGCAAGCGGCCGACGATCTGGAACCGCGACACCGGCGAGGCCGAGGAGGTCGAGCTCTACGTCGCGGTGCTCGGCGCGAGCAACTACACCTACGTCGAGGCGGCGCGGACGCAGCAACTCGCCGACTTCGTGATGTCGACGATCCGCGCCCTCGAGTATTTCGGAGGCGTGCCCGAGGTCCTCGTGCCCGACCAGCTGCGCAGCGCGGTGTCGGGCCCGCACCGCCACGATCCCGTGCTCAACCCGACCTACGCCGAGATGGCGGCACACTACGGTACGGTGGTGATCCCGGCCAGGCCGGGCAAGCCGCGCGACAAGGCCAAGGTCGAGGGTGGCGTGCTGATCGCCCAGCGATGGATCGTCGCCTGCTTGCGCAACCGGAAGTTTTTCAGCCTCGACGAGCTCAACGAGGCGATCGCCGAGCTGCTCGAGCGCCTCAACGCGCGGCCCTTCATCAAGCTCGAGGGCTGCCGACGCTCGGTCTTCGAGGCGATCGAGCGACCCGCGATGCGTCCGCTGCCAGCGACGCGTTACCCGCTCGCCGTGTGGAGGACGGCGCGCGTCAACATCGACTACCACGTCGATTTCGACGGCCGCATCTACAGCGTGGCGCACGCGCTCGTCGGCAAGTCGGTCGAGGTGCGTGCGACCACGACGACGATCGAGATCCTGCACGGTGGTCGGCGTGTCGCCAGCCACGCGCGCAGCTACGGCCCGAAGGGCACGGCGGTGACCGATCCGTCGCACCGTCCGAAGTCGCACCAGCATTACGGCGACTGGCCGCCATCGCGGGTGATCGGCTGGGCCGAGAACCTCGGGACGCATGTCGCCGACGTCGTCCGCAAGATCCTCCAGGCCAGGCCGCATCCCGAGATGGGCTACCGCTCGTGCCTCGCCCTGCTGGCCGACGTCAAACGCTACGACGCCGGCCGCGTCGACGCTGCGTGCCGCCGTGCGCTCGAGATCGGCGCGCCGACCAGGCAGAGCGTCCTGGCGATCCTTCGCCGCGGCCTTGATCGCGTCACCGTCGAGCCACCGCCGACAAGACCTCCCGTCCTCCACGAATTGATTCGCGGCGGCGGCTACTACGACAGAAAAGAGATGGAGATCGATGACACCCCCAAATAAGCCCGAGACCCCGGATACCTGGCAAGACGACCGTGCAGCCCGGGCGGTCTGGGTCCGGGACCGTTGACCACCTGGGGAGCGGTCTTACCCTGGCGCGAAGATGCCCGATCGACAACGCCGGGGAAGCGGCGGACAAACCCACCGCTTTCGACTGCAATTTCATTGCTTTGCAGCGAGGCTTCGCGCCCGGCGACGCGCGCCCGCGGGACTTGCAGACTCACGCATGTCCGGAGCGCACGGCGCCCGGCGAGGAGATTCACAATGCATCACAACATCATCGTCCCCTGCATCATTCTTGGCCTCGCATGCGTGCCGGCCGTCCTCGGCTGCGACGACCCCGGTATCGTCGATGGACCCACGTCCGACGCGGCCCACGCGAACGACGACACCGCGCTGGAGGAGCTGGCCTGGCGCTACCTGTACGAGCAACTCGCCACGTCCGCCGACGCGGAGCCGATCTTCGCGGCGATCCGCGGGCTCGACGCCGACGAGCAGCGCCGGTTCACCGACCTGGTGATCGACCTGCAGTTCGCGGGCATGGAGCTCACGGACGAGCTGCGCCGGGACATCGAGATCACCCGGGCCGTGCACGAGACGCGCCTCGAGCGCGGCCTCGACATGTTCGACACGCCGACGGAGGCGGTCGACGCTGTCGTGGCGAATGCCGTCGCCACGCTGTCGAACGAGCTCAAGATCCCGCGGGCGTCGTGCATCGTGGCGCAGTTCCCCGGCTCCGTCACGGAGCAGAACTACTGCCCGGCCAACTCGATCGGCGCGTACGCCTACGACCGCCAAGACAACGATGCCGTCGCGTACCCCGCGTGCGACTACCGCTACCGGTTCTCGACCGCGACCAAGCGCTACAACGTCGCCGGTCACAACGCCGCGACGTTGTGCGCGCTGAAGCACAACAACGGGGCCCTGCTGAGCAGCCATTCTGCGGGCATCCAGCATGTGCTGGTCGGGTACAACTGGCTGACGTGGTGCAACATCTACGCCGGCAACGTCACGTCCGGCCTGCGCATCTATTGAGGATATCGGCGCGGGCCTCGGCGCGGAGATCCGCGCCCTGGGCCGCTGCCTTTCGCGTCGAGGGCAACGCGTGTACGTTCGGGGAATGTCTCGCGCCTCGACAGTGACGCTCGTGCTCTTGACGGCGTGCGGCGCTCCAGCGCCGCCGGAGATCGGACCGGCCGCACCGCCGCGCGTCGCTCCGGTCTCGCCTTCCCCGCGTGAGGTCTGCCAGGAGCCGCGCCGCACCTGCACTGGCTTCGGGGACACCAACCCGGACGACCCGGCGCTCGGCGCAGACATCGGCGCAGCCGCAGCGGACGCGCTGTTCTGCGTCGACATCGTCAAGGGCCACGCGACCCGCTGTCCCAACAATCGCGACTCGCGCACGCAGGAATATCTCTGCCCGGAGTTCGCCCGCGGGCCCGAATTCCCCGGCCAGCAGGTGATGTGTGGGTCGTGCCGCAGCTCGCGCGCCGAAATGCTGGCGTTCGGGATCAAATCGCTCGTCGACGCGGCGTCGCTGGACGCGCTCTCGAAGTGTGCCAGCGCCGGACGCTGCGAGGCATGGCGTCAGTGCCAGGAGTCCGTCACCGGGCACATGAAGCCGGGCGACTGGACAGCCGACTTCCTCGGGTGGTCGCTCGATCCCGGCCGCGCGCTGTTCCTCCTTGATGCACCCGCCGGGCCGGGTGTACCGGCGAAGTGCCGCCCGCACGACGCGGCGACCTGGCCCGAGGCCATGACCTTCTTCGCGAGGCTGAGCGGGCTCACCGTGAGCATGCGCTGCTCCTCGCTCGACGTGAGCGCCGAGGCCGACGCGCTGGCGCCCGCGCTGGCACGCGGCTGTCGGCTCCCCGGCGTCGAGGACGGTGATCGTCCGTGGATCGCCGCGGCCGTCGCGCTCAACAACGCCGACATCTATTGCTTGACCGACCTGCCTGACGGCAGGCGCAGCGCCAACATCTGTGGCGCGGGAGACATCACCGCCTGCTCGCCGACCCGATACGTCATGGCGACGATCGTCGCCCGCCTGCGCGGCGACATCGAGCCCGCTGCGTGCGAGCCCATCACCACCCGCGACATGAAGTGCGGCCCGTGAGCACCGGCCGCGCAGCGCAGGGTTTCGCTGCGTCGGCGATCGAGCTCGCCATCGAGCGCGATGGTGAGTGTGCGCTGCGCCTCGTCGTTCGCGGCCAGCGCGTCGTGCTCGGCGACGACCTCACGGATCGCTTCGGCTTCGACGACGTTCGGCTCGACGAGCGCCTGCTCCGGATCCTCGTCGCCCTCGCCATCCGCCGCTGCAACGGGGCACCGGGATGGATGACGGCCCAGGAGCTCGGTGTGCTCGCGCTCGCCGGCGCGAGCGGCGGGGCGACGGCGAAGCAGCTCGAGCTGGCGCTGCGCGGGAGGCTACGTGTCGGCCCGCGGCTGATCGAGTTCCAGCCCGTGAGCCCGTCCGGCGGCGGGCGCAGCCGCGGCCCATACCGACTCGGGGTCGCGCCAGAGGCGACCGTGCTCGACGAGGTGGCGTGTTGGTCGTTCCTCGCCGGTCGGGCGCCCTCCGCAGCCGCGGCGCAGGGGCGTGCACTCGCAGACGACCTCGCCGACGCGCGCTCGGCCCTGCACGGCGGGCGGTTCGTCGAGGCCCAGTGCCTGGCCCACACGGCCCTGCGCTCGCTGTTCGCGGGTGACGAGGAGCTGCGACGAAGCAGCGAGCGCGAGCGCTGCTACTGGCTCGCGCAGACGTACATGTTGCTGGCCAACATCGACCTCGAATTCGGCGCGACCCGGCCCGGGCTGCTCGCCATCGCCCGCGCGCGGCAGTGCTTCGATTCGCTGCGCCACCCCGAGGGCTGCGCGTCGGCGCTGCTGGTCGAGGCGCATCTTCGGGGGCAGATCGACGATCCCGACGAGAACCGGAGGTCCTTCATCGCCGCGAGGAACGCCCTCGTCCGACTCGACGACGCCGGGCGGACGGCGCGGCACGGCATCCAGCGGGCGGGGCACATCGGGACCCTGGGGCACCGACAGTCCCAGCTCGGACAGACCAGGCCGGCAGCCAGGCGCCTGCTGACCGCCTACCGGCTGTGCGAGGCCGCGTCCTCGCGGACATGGGCGGCGATCTGGGCGATCCGGGCCGGACAGAACGCGCTCGCCGCGGGCGAGCAAACGTCGGCCGAACGCTTCATGGCGCTCGCGCTCGCCGCCGCCGACACGCTGACGCCGTCGGGCTACGCCGCTCTCACGCGCGGGATGGGCGAGTTCCACTTAGCGACGGGCCAGCTCGACGAGGCCGAGCGGTGGATCCTTCGCGCCCAGGCCGTCGGCGAGCAGCTCGCCATGGGGCACCAGCGCCACCTCGCCGATCGCCTGCTCGCGCGCCTCGAGCGGCGGCGGTGAACTCTTCGTCAGGCGCCTCGTCACCCAGGACCAGGCCGACGCCAGGCCGGGAGCGTCGTGGACCTGCTCAAGCGGAGGAACGCCCGGTGATGGTCGAGCGCTCGGAGATCCAGTTCGGGCTGACGCGCATCCCATTCCTGATCCGGCGCAGCGAGAAGCGGGGCACCGTCGCCCTGACGATCGAGAACAACGGCGGCCTGGTCGTGACGGCCCCGCTCGCGACCTCGATCGACCGGCTGAACGTACATCCTCGCCCTGACCCGTCGTGACGTAGAGGTCAAAGAGGAGTGAGGTCTCGCCGCGGAGGTGAGATCGATGAAGAAGAGCGAGAAGAAGACGAGCGAAGCGACGGACGCACCTCGAGCTCGTCGGCGAGTTCCTGCGCCGATTGGCCCGGATTATTCAGCTTGCGCACCGCATTCGCCTGAAACTCGGCCGTGTGCCGCCGGCGCTTCTTCGCCGTCACGTCGCCTCTCCCACCGGGATCTTCACGCACGTCGCGCCAGGGTGGCTCTCCATGTCCACCTTGAATCTGATCCCCCTGGGGATGATCACCAGAACCACCGTCGCCGGCTTCGCCGGGCTCGCCGACGCCGGCTCGCTCGCCTCGTCGACGGTCACCTCAAACTCGAGGTCGCTGGCGTCAGGTCGGCTCTTAC
>JAYUXQ010000201.1:0-2067 GCA_043752905.1 Nannocystis sp.
CCGATCGAGCAGCGGATCGTCAAGATCGACGGGGCGGCGGCGACGGCGATGGCGCGGGCGGGCGGCGACCTCGGCTACCTCGAGTGGGACGTGGCGACCTTCGCGCATCAACTGCGGCCGTCCGGCGCGGCGGCGGTGATCGGTGTCGGCGGCGGGCGGGACGTGCTGGCGGCGGCGCGGGCGGGACACCGCCCGATCGTCGGCGTCGAGCTCAACGCCAAAATAGTCTCGTTGCACCGCGAGGCGATGGCGGAGTTCTCCGGCATCGCGGCGATCCCCGGGGCCGAGCTGGTGGTCGACGAGGCGCGTAGCTTCTTCACGCGCGACGATCGGCAGTACGAGGTCGTGACGATGTCGTTGATCGACACGTGGGCCTCGACCGGCGCGGGCGCGTACTCGCTGTCGGAGAACGGGCTGTACACGGTCGAGGCCTGGCTGGCGTTCATGCGCCGGCTGACGCCGACGGGCATCTTCACGGTGTCGCGGTGGTACAAGTCGGACTCGCCCGGCGAGACCGGTCGCATGCTGGCGCTGGCGATGGAGACGCTGTGGCGGCTCGGGGCGAAGGACCCGCGGGCGCACCTGATCCTGCTGCAACAGGGGAGCGTGGCGACGCTGCTGGTCTCGCCGTCGCCGTTCTCGCCGCAGGACCTCGATGTCATGCAACGCGAGGCGGTGCGCCTCGGCTTCAACATGGTGCTGACGCCGCGGCGCCTGCCGGCTCAGTCGCTCCTGCGTAGCCTGGTGGAGCAGCGGGATCGTCCGGCGCTGTGGGCGTTTGCGCGGGCGCAGGCGCTCGACCTGACGCCGCCGACCGACGACCGCCCGTTCTTCTTCAATATGCTGCGGCCGTCGGCGTGGCTGGCGGACTCGGCCGAGGTCGACAGCCAGGACTTCGCGTTCCTCGGGAATCTTCAGGCGACGCAGACGCTGGTACACGCGACGCTGGTCAGCGTGCTGCTGACGCTGGCGGCGCTGGTCGGCCCGCTATGGCTGCGGCGCCGGGAAATGCCGCGTGAGGCCGGGGACCGGGCGACGTTGATCGCGGCGTGTGCCTACTTCGCGTTGATCGGCCTCGGCTTTATGTTCGTCGAGATCGGGCTGCTGTCGCGCGTCGGGGTGTTCCTCGGGCATCCGACGCTGGCGCTGGCGGTCGTGCTCGGGGGGATCATCCTGGCGACGGGGATCGGTAGTTTATTGAGTGGGCTGGTGCCGGTCGAGCGCCGGCGCGTGGCGTGGTTCTTCCCGCTGGTGCCGGGGCTGCTGGTGGTCGCGGCTCGCGTCGCGCTCGCTCCCGTGATGGACGGGTTCGCCGGCGCAGGGGTCGGGACGCGGGTGCTGTTGACGGTGGCGATCATCGCCCCGCCGGCGCTGGCGATGGGGCTGTGCTTCCCGCTCGGCCTGCGGCTGGTCCGACACGCGCGGGCCGAGGCGCCCGACGAGCTGACGCCGTGGCTGTGGGGGGTCAACGGCGCGTGCGGGGTGTGTGCCAGCGGCCTGGCACTCGGGACATCGATGGCGTGGGGCATCTCGACGACGCTGGCGATCGGGGCGCTGTGTTATCTGGCGCTGCCGATCTGCACGTGGTGGCTCGTGCGTCGGCCGCCGGTGAGGTGACGCGTGACGCGGCGTCTGCACGCGTCCGCGACGCGCGTGGGCAGGCCGACGAATTGTTGGCGACGGCGCAATTGTTCTCGGCTCCACCTTCACTGGGAGGACAAGAACCCGAAGCGACCTCGACATGACGATCCAGACCAAACCCCTTCACTCATCCCTCCTGCTCCTGGCCCTCCTGGTCCCCGCCTGTGACGACGTGAACAGCCCGGACGGCGATGGCAGCCCGGACGCCGAGCTCCTGACCGCCGAGACGCCGGACGGCGACGAGATGGCGTCACCGTTGCCCGGCGCGAAGTCCGAGCTCGACGCGCTCGCCGACAGCGGCGTGATCACCCGGAGCACCCCCGGATCCCTCGAGCTGGCGACTCGTGCGCATGCCGAGCGCCTGCAGGCCGCCGAGCTGCGTGTGCGCGCCGCGGCCTCCCGCGAGGACGGCGAGCGCCTGGCTGC
>JAYUXQ010000202.1:0-2067 GCA_043752905.1 Nannocystis sp.
AGCGGGTGCGTGCGCCCGCCGGCGCTGACGCGGGCCTCCTGCATCGCTTGCAAGAGCGCGGCCTGGGTCTTGGGGGGAGTGCGGTTGATCTCGTCGGCGAGCAGGAGGTTGCAGAACACCGGACCGGCGACGAAGCGAAACTGACGGCGGCCGCTCGCCGGGTCCTCCTCGAGCACCTCGGAGCCGGTGATGTCGGAGGGCATGAGGTCCGGTGTGAACTGCACGCGCGAGAACTGAAGGTCGAGGCACTGCGCGAGGCTGCTGACGAGGAGGGTCTTGGCGAGCCCGGGCACGCCGACGAACAGACCGTGGCCGCCGGCGAACAGGCACACGAGCAACAGGTCGATCACCCCCTGCTGGCCGACGACGCGGTGGTGCAGCTGCTCGACCAGGCGCTCGCGGCTGTGGGCCAGCGCCTGCAGGGCGGCGCGGTCACCCCCCGTGTCCGTGGACCCGGAGGGCCGTGAAGGAGCATGAGACGGTGGTGGCGGCTGGGCGCTCGGCACGGAGGCGCGGAGTATAGCAGCCGGATCCGTGAGGAGGACCGCGGGACGGCGTTTGTCAGGCGCCTGGGATCTTCTGGTAAAACCTGGCTCGCTGGCGCGCGATGCGGCAGCGAGGGAGGCACGCGGTCATGGCCAGCTTTAGCGACATCCTCAGCCAGGTGAAACGATCGATCCACGAGGTGTCGGTCGACGAGACGAAGGCCCAGGTCCTCGGCGGGTCCGGCGACAGGCCGGTGCTCATCGACATCCGCGAGCGCGACGAGTACGAGCAGGGTTTTATCCCCCGCGCCGAGTGGATCCCCCGCGGCTTCCTCGAGATGAAGATCGAGGATCTCGTGCCCGAACGCGGCCGCGAGGTCATCCTCTACTGTGCCGGCGGCAACCGCTCGGCGCTGGCGGCCCGGTCGCTGCAAGAGCTCGGCTACACGAAGGTCAGCTCGATGGCCGGCGGGTTCCGGGCCTGGAAGCAGTCCGGCCACGCCTTCGATCGCCCGCGCACGCTGACGGCCGAGCAGATCAAGCGCTACAGCCGACACATCATGCTCCCGGAGGTCGGCGAGCTCGGCCAGGGCAAGTTGCTGGACGCCAGGGTGCTGTGCCTCGGCGCCGGCGGCCTCGGCTCGCCCTCCGCGCTGTACCTGGCGGCGGCCGGCGTCGGTACGCTCGGCATGGTCGACGACGACCTCGTCGACGAGAGCAACCTGCAACGCCAGGTGCTGCACAACATGGAGCGCCTCGGCATGCCCAAGGTCGAGAGCGCCCGCATGACGCTGCAGGCCCTCAACCCCGACGTCAAGGTCATCGCCCACCAGACCCGCCTCAACTCCGAGAACATCATGGAGATCCTCGCGGGCTACGACCTCGTGGTCGACGGCGCGGACAATTTTCCGACGCGGTACCTGCTCAATGATGCGGCGCTCAAGCTCGGCAAGCCGGTCATCCATGCGTCGATCTTCCGCTTCGAGGGCCAGCTGACGACCTTCTTGCCGTTCGACGGGCCCTGCTACCGCTGCCTGTATCCGGATCCGCCTCCGCCCGGGATGGCTCCCTCGTGCCAGGAGGCGGGCGTGCTCGGGGTGCTGCCGGGCATCATCGGTACGCTACAGGCGAACGAGGCGCTCAAGCTCATTTTGGGAGCGGGGCAATCGCTGTCGGGCAGGCTGCTGGTGTTCGATGCGCTGGGGACCAAGTTTCGCACGCTCAAGCTGCGCAAGGACCCCGAGTGCCGGGTTTGTAGCAAGAAGCCCGAGGACATCGAGCTGATCGACTACGAAGCATTTTGTAGTCTGGCTCAGTAAGGTGGGACGGATGTTTGGCCGGTGATGCCTATGTCGGGGGTGCGGGGGCCCTTCTTCGCCGGGATCCTGTAGTGCGCGGGCGACGTCAGCGCCCGCGACCACTGTCGACATCAATTCCGGGAGCACCTCGCACGCTGCCGTAACGCTGGATGACAAGATGGTGTGCCGGGGAGCAGTCGACGACGCGGCGAAGACGGCCCGATCCACAGTACGTGCGGCCGCTCACTCCCTCGATGTCAGACCATGGCAGACAAGTCCGGCGT
>JAYUXQ010000203.1:0-2065 GCA_043752905.1 Nannocystis sp.
GCCGGTGCTCGCCGCCGGCCGATGGCTCTCGGGCAGCCAGAAGAAGGCCATGAGCCAGTTGACCGCGCTGAGCCCCGCGCCGACCATGAACGGCAGCTCGGGCCGCTCCGGGTACGACAGCAGCCCGCCGATCGACGGCCCGAAGATGAAGCCGAGCCCGACGGCCGTGCCCATCATGCCCATGTATTTGGCGCGCTGCGCCGGCGGTACGCGGTCGGCGACATAGGCATGCGCCGTCGAGACGTTGGCGTTGCACACGCCGCTGATGATCCGCGCCGCGAACACCATCCACAGCGCGCTGGCGAAGCCCAGCACCAGCATCGCCGCGACGCTGCCCGCGATCGAGATCAGCATCACCGGGCGCCGGCCGTGGCGGTCGCTCAGGCGCCCGAGCACCGGCGCCATCACGAACTGCGCCGCCGAGTACCCCGTCGACAGCAGCGTCACCACCCACGCCGCCGCCCCGAAGTGCGTCGCATAGAACGGCAACACCGGGATCACGATCCCGAACGACACGAGGTCGAGGAACAGCGTGAACCACACCGTCAGCAGCGCGCGCGCGTGCCCCTGGGGCACGACGCCGGGCGGCGGGGCAACGACAGGAGCGACAGGCTCGTTCACGGGCCGCCCCAGCGTAACGCCACACGCCCCCGCTTGTCGCTCGTGATGACGCGACCGCTGCGACGAACCGCGGTCCTACGCGACGACCCGCGCCAGCCCGACGCCCCTCATTCCAGCGCGCCGTGCAACGCGAGGAACCCGCGCAGCGCCCCTTGCGTACCCAGCTCGTCGAACAGCTCCCACGCGTCCGCCACCGGCCCGGCCCAGCGCGTCTGCGCCAGCAGGCCACCGGGCCCCTGCGCCGCGCCCGGGACCGCCGCCCGGCCGGACCCGACCCGGTCCGCCGCGACCTCCGTCACCGGCACCTCGTCGCACAGCTGGACCAGCCTGCGCGCCAGAAACGCCTCGTCCCGCCCGGCCTCGAGCTTGCGCGCGAGGCCCTTCGCGCCGCGCACCGCGAGCGCCTCGACGCGCCCGAGGTCGGCATAGATGCCCTCGAGGTCGCCGAACGCCTCGAGCAACGCGACCGCGGCCTGGCGTCCGACCCCGCGCACGCCCGGGATGTTGTCGGAGGTGTCGCCGGTGAGCGCCATCGCGTCGACGACCCGGCACGGCACGACGCCTATGCGCTGGCGCACGCCCGCCTCGTCACACAGCTCACCGCTCCTGGGATCTTCGAGCCGCACCGCGGGATGCTCGTCACGCACCAGCTGGCACAGGTCCTTGTCGACGCTGACCAGCCGCGTCCCGACACCGGCCTCGCGCGCGAGCCGGGCCAGCGTCGCCGTGAGGTCGTCCGCCTCGTAGTCGGGCACCGAGTACGCCGCGAAGCCCAGCGCCTGCCCGAGCCGCAGCGCCGGCTCCAGCTGCACCGCGAGGTCCTCCGGCGGCTCGCCGCGGTGGGCCTTGTAGCGCGGGTCGATGCGATTACGAAAGGTCGTGCGCCCGGCGTCGTAGACCAGCGCGACCTGCCGCGCCCCATGACGCCGGACCACCTGCATCAACAGTTGCGACAGCCCGAGCACCGCACCGACCGGCACCCCGGCCGGCGAGGACCGGGGGTGCATCCCGTGATACGCGCGGACCAGCAGCGCCGTCGCGTCGATGACCCACAGCTCGGGCAGCCCCTCGGGCGCCGCGATGCGATTCCACGGCCGCACCGGCGGCGGCTCCGGCACGAGGTCCGGCAGCGGCGCCGGCTCCCAGTCGAACAGCGGCAGGGTCGACATGCACCCCCGGTGTAGCGATCACCGGCCGCCGCGGCAAGCCCGACCGCGCGTGCTATGGTCGGCGCCATGGACGACAGCGTGCAGGTGCAGTGCCCCTACTGCTTCGAGTGGGTCGAGCTCTACGTCGACCCCGAGCAGCGCGGCGAGATGGTCCAGGACTGCGACGTGTGCTGCCGGCCCTGGCGCGTCCACGTCGCCCGCCGCAGCGACGGATCCCCCGCCGTCACCGTCGACCGCGCCCAGTGACCCGCGGCGCGAGCGTCGCTTTCGCGGTG
>JAYUXQ010000204.1:0-2064 GCA_043752905.1 Nannocystis sp.
CGATGTACAGGTGCGCGTCCACTTCAAGGCCGCCTGGCGCAGTGGCGCCGCCCATGCCGACATGAGCGCCGACAAGTTCATCGCCCGGTTGTGCGCCCTCGACTGAACCAGTCCGGGGCCGCGCTCCATGTTCGCCATTCGGCCCTCATTCGTGGACCATCGCCCACCGGGTACTCGGCCCGCCGCCAAAATTCCTGCCTGAAACTTCTTAACCGCTAACCGCGACCGCCTGCCCGACGTGCTCCACGTGCTCGCCGGCGACGACACCGTCGACCGGCGGCGGCTCGCCGCCATGCTCGCCCGCCCGGCAGGCGCGACCCGCTAGATCTGAAGCGGGGTGCCTTTGCTACGGGCGCGCTCTTCGGCGAGCACGCCGAGCGCGAGGGCGCTACGGCGCCGGTTGAGTCACTGTATTGGAGCCCATGGTGACCGCCGTCTGGGCCAGCAGTCTGCCGTCGACCGACGTGCCCGTCTTCAGCGCGATCGAGGTCTGCCCCAGGACCGTGCCGGCGAAGTGTACGGTCGTGCCCATGGTGACGGCGCCCTCGACCTGCCAAAACACGTTCTTGGGCAATGCGCCGCCGACCAGCGAGACGTCGACAGCATTGGCCACCGTGAGCTTCTCGGCCACCTGGAACACCCAGACATCCTCTGCGCCGCCTTCGAGCGTCACATCCGTGGGGATCAGGAGGCCCGTACCCCACTTGTAGACGCCGGCCGGTAGCGTCATGCCGCCGATGTCTCCGGCGCCCAGCTCGAGGACGTCAGGGGTGCGGGACGCCGCGTCCGCGAACGCGATCTCCATATCACCGATCGCCGTCGTCAACTCGGCCGGGGTCGGTACCGCGTAGTCGGCCGCGTACACCTTCCCGGTCACCTGCTTCGAGGTGGAGAACGCATTGCTGCCGTCCAGCTTCAGCGAGAAGCCCGTGATGTAGGTCGATGCCGCCGGGCTGACCCCGATGTTCCCCGTCACGGTGGACTTCGGTACGGTCGAGATGCCCGCCTTGGCGAGGATCACGAAATTACCGGCCGTCCCGAGGTCCACAGCCAGCTCCTGCGCTCCGCCGGTGCTTTCGCCGCCCGACGAGCCCGATGAGCCCGATGAGCCCGACTCGCCCGACTCGCCCGACGAGCCCGACGTGCCCGACTCGCCCGATGTGCCCGACGTGCCCGACGTGCCCGACTCGCCCGACTCGCCCGACGTGGTGTCTCCACCGCTGGAGTTCGCGCCGCCCGACGAGCTATCGGTGGCCACCTCCGTCGAGCTGATGCCCCCCGTCGAGCCGGGAGCACCGGTCGGGTTATCGCCCGAGGTCGCACCACCCATCGTGGTCGCGTCGTTCGTCGTGGTGGCGCCGCTGGAGCTGCTCACGCCCATCGAATCTCCGCCGCCCATGTCTACACATCCGGTGGTGGCGGCGGTCGCCGCCAGCATCAGCATCGCAGTGAGGGCGGCGAGGGGAGCGACGTGGAGTATCTTGGTCATATGAATCTCATTTCTTGACTCGGGACTCGGGACGAGTCCCGAACATGTCGATCGCCGGGTTTCGGCGTAACATGCGAGATCGACGTCTCGCCACGAATCGGGATACATCGTCGATGATCGCGCACAACGCGAATCGAATGAAGCGCGTTCGACTCGAGAGCGCGCCATTCGGACGATTCGGCGATCCGCCCGTGTTCGTCGGCACACTATCACGAGAATGAACGCGAGAGTGTCCGGCCGCACAGATCATCAATTATTTTAACTTCGACTTCGAAATAGGCCACATAACACCCATTGCCACAAGAACGGAGCTCTTCGGCGCTTGGTTGCGGCACAACGCCCCCAACTCTTCCCTACAAATTCTACCTATTGAGATCTACCATTACCGAACGGATCCCGGCGGCCCAGGCGCAAGGTCGAGTCGCAGTCCGCAAGAGCGTGAGGGTCGACTGGACCCATCATAGGGACACACGCGTAAAGACCCGAACCCAGCGATGGGCCGGACACACGCCTGAAGCCCTGGCGTAACACCCCGAGGAGGGGCACTGTAGGCATCCTCCCGCGTGGCTCAGACC
>JAYUXQ010000205.1:0-5255 GCA_043752905.1 Nannocystis sp.
TCGACATACTGCCCCATAGCTTTCAGCGTCAGGACTACGCATTCGGACTACCGACCGGGAGCTCCCTCCGCGAGCCGATCAACCGCATCCTGGCCCGCCGGATGCCGAGCCCCTGAGAAGAAATTGCTGACCCGCACGCGATGACCACAACGAGCTCGGGCACCCCGAGATAACCAGCCTGCACCTGCTAATGGCGGCGTTACAGCAGGAGGGCTTGGCGCTGCCCCTGTGTTACGACTCGGATTATCTCCGTTATAATCGTCCCGAGTCGGAACCTGTCAACGACTTTGGGTTCACCTCGAGGAAGCGGAAGTCCATCGAGCGCCCTGCCGCGTCGGCCATCACCTCGACGACCGCGTACGCCTCGTCCATCTGCTCGAAGAGCGCGCGGTACTTCTCCTCGCTCGCGCGCAGCGCCGCCTCGGCGCGGGCGCGCTCGACGGCCGCCCACGTGCGCTCGGCCGTCTCCTCGGCGCCCACAGCGCCGTAAGGCGCCGTGGGCAGCCCGGGGCCCTCGAGCGGCCAGCATCAGGCGGACCGGCGAAGCGCCGCGGGCGAGCCGCCTGGCGCGGTGGCACCACCGCCTGCGGCCCGCCTGCTCGGTGACCCCGCGGCGGGTCATCCGCGCCGCGTAGCGCGAGCCCGAGCCCCCTGACGTTCCGGTCACCGTAACGTGCGGTCAGACGGATCATCGGCTCGAAGGGCCGTCGATGCGATCCGGTGGGCCCTGCACGACGGCGCCAAATGGCGCGAACTGCCCGCCGACCTCGGGATTTCCACTCGGCCCGGCCCGCGGCGCTCCGCCGGTCCGCCTGACGCTCGCTGACCAGGGGGCTCCGGGCCGTCCACGCGCTCCATGGCGCTGTGGGCGACCCATCTGTTCGGTGGCAGGCGCGCGTGATCCGGTGCAGCTGGCCTATCGACTCGGTACACGATTTTTGCGTTCGGCCGCGAGCGACGACCAGATACACTGCCGCGTGCCCTGGGATCCGCCATCCTTTTTCGAAGCGCTCGATCAGGGCGTCGGGGCACGGATCTGGGACCTACTCCTCGAGACGATCGGCACCCCGTTCCACCAGGCCTTCGAGTGCGTCCGCGAGACCGGCCAGCCCGCGTCGTTCGAGCACCGTCACGCCGCGCAGGACCGCTGGTACCGTCTGGCTCGGGCAAGACGGTGCTGTCCAACCAATTCATCGTCGAGGGAGCCAAGCACCGTGAGAACGGGATCGTGGCCATCTTCGAGAAGCGGCCCGGCGACTATCTCCAGACCACGCCGCAGGGGCAGCAATTCGAGGCGCTGGTCCGCGAGCAGAAGTTGGAGGTCCTCTACCTGCGTCCGTTGGATCTCTCGATCGACGAGACCCTGGTGGAGATGAGATGGCAAAGCAGACCATCACCGTCGAGCTCGACGACGCGACGATCCATTACCTGGCCGGGATCGGCGATCCGGGCCAGGTGCTCGCGCGTCTGGCCGATTCGGCGACCGACGGCACGCCAAACGCCAAACGCCACCAGACCGACGAGAGCCTGCAGGTCGAACGGGACATGGCCGACGACCGCGACGCGGAGCAGCGCGAGATGCTCGAAGGGGAGGAGGGCGAGGTGGTGCGGGTCGCTCGCGTGGTGCGGCGGCGTCATCAGGCCAACCGTCTGGTGACCGAACGCGAGGCCACCGACAAGAACCTGAGCGGCGAACGGGTCGGCATGGATACGATGATCGTCGACCTGCGCGAGGCGAACGAGCAGATGGTCGGCGCGACGATTCGGGCGCAAGAGTTGACGGTCGAGGCGGACGCCGCCAAGGAGCGCGCCGAGGCGAGCGAGCACGAGCTTCGCAGGGTCGCGGAGTTCCGGGAGATGTTCATCGGCATCCTCGGGCACGACCTGCGTAACCCGCTCGGGTCGATCGTCATGTTCGCGGCCTTGCTGCTTCGGCGCGGCCACCTCGAAGAGCAGGACGCAGAGACGGTCACGCGCATCATCCGCAGTAGTCAACGCATGACCCGAATGATCACCCAGCTGCTCGATCTCACGCGCGCTCGTCTCGGTGGCGGGTTGCCGATCGAACCGAAGCCGACCGATCTACGTGAGGTCTGCCGAAACGTCGTCGAAGAATTCGAAGCGCCCATCCGGCTGGTCGTCGAAGGCGACGTGAAGGGCACCTGGGACCAGGATCGGCTGGCGGAGGTCATCTCCAACCTCGCAGGGAACGCCATCGAGTACGCCGCGCCGGGGACGGTCGTGATCGTCAAGGCATGCGCCGAAGGAGCGGAGGTTGTCGTCGAGGTCAGCAACGAGGGAGCGCCCATTCCTGCGGACCAGCTCCCGTTCATCTTTGAGCCGTTCCGCCGGGCGCAACAGCACGAGAAGTCGGCAGCCGGGAACCTCGGCCTCGGCCTCTACATCGCCCGCCAGGTCGTACTGTCGCACGGCGGCACGCTCGAGGCGCACTCTGCCGCGGGCACGACGGCCTTTGTGATGCGCCTACCACGCAGCCCGCCCGCCCCGGACAGTGGGTGAGTGCGACATCCGCGGGCCGATCTCCTGCCCACCGAACAGATGGGTCGCCCACAGCGGCATGGAGCGCCGTGGACGGCCCGGAGCCCCCTGGTCAGCGAGCGTCAGGCGAACCGGCGGAGCGCCGCGGGCCGGGCCGAGCGCAGGGTCCAATCTTCCCGAACGCGGGCGACGACGTGGCGGATCGAGGTCGTCATCGTCGTCGCTGAAGCTTACCCAGGGGACGTCGGCGCGATCAGCGCTCGCTCTCGCAAGCGTGGCGAAAACTCGCGGTTGCGCGTCAGGGCCGCGCGCGGTGCGTTCGCGTGTAGACTCCAGCGCTGTGGCCGAGCTCCGGGAGATGTACATCGCGCAGCAGATCGCCTTCTCGCACGGCGGCACGCGCGACGTGCGCTCGGCCGACGGCACGACCTTCGTGCTGCGCTTGCCGCGGCTCCCTCCCAACCATCCGGGGCGAGCCTCATGAACCAACCGAGCCCGGCGCAGATGGAGAGGGCCAGGCGATTGCTGGTGCACGAAGGCGCGGCCGGCAGCGCCCGGCAACACAGAGCAGGCGAGAGCACAGCGGCCGGCCGAGTGTACGACAAGCTTTATGCTCAATTGGCTCCCCTCGTGGGCGCCGCGGGCGTCCACTTGCTGTTCATGCGTAGCGCGAAGCTCGCGCAAGGCAAGCTCGCCTGGCTCGCCGAGCTCTCCACCGTCGAAGGTCCGACGAAGCTGCGCGAGTCTTTGCATGCCCAGGAGCCTGCCCTCGCCACGGAGTCGGCCGTGGCCCTGTTTGGAACTTTCTTCACGCTTCTCACGATCTTCATCGGAGAGCGACTCACGACCCGGGTGCTGGCCAGCGCTTGGCCGACGATCGAAGGCGCAACTCCCCAGGAGACAGACCGATGAGCAACAGGGTTCCGAATCGCACATTGTCCTCCGCAGCTACACGCAAGCGGCCGAAGAAGGCGGCGAGCCAACCGCCGAAGCTCACGATCCGCAAGCTGCCGACCGGTGTGCGCGGGCTCGACGATATCGTCGGCGGCGGCATCCCGGAGTTCTCTTTCAACATCATCGCCGCCGCGCCCGGTTGCGGAAAGACCACGCTGGCGCACCAGATCGCCTTCGCCAACGCGACAGCGAAGAACCCCGCGCTCTACTTCACCGTCCACGGCGAGCCCGCCCTGAAAATGCTGCGCTATCAGCAGCAATTTTCTTTCTTCGACGAATCCAAGGTGGGCAAGGCCGTCCGCTTCATCCACCTGGGCGATCTGGTCCAGGACACGGATCTGAACACCGTGCTCGATGCGATCATCAAACAGGTCACGGCGGCCAATCCGTGCATCGTGGTCGTGGACTCCTTCCGCACGGTGGCGCGCAAGGCGGGGGCCACGACCAATGAGCTGGAGATGCAGGCGTTCATTCAGGGCCTCACCCAGTTTCTCACCAGCTGGCAAGCCACGACGTTTCTCGTGGGCGAGTATGGCCCAGAGGAGGTCTCCGGTAATCCGCTGTTCACCATCGCCGACGGCCTGTTCTGGCTCTCGCAGGTGCCGGAGCGAAATTCCGTCGTGCGAAAATTGCAGATCATGAAGCTACGCGGGCAAGACTCGGTGCCGGGCTTGCACACCATCCGCATCACCGATGATGGGATGCAAGCCTTCTCGCGCACGCTGGGCCTGGTCGGCAAGCGAGTGCCACGGAAGGACGCACGCCGGCTATCCACGGGCGTTGCCGAGCTGGACGCGATGATGAGCGGCGGCCTCTTCGAAGGTGACAGTTGCCTCGTGGCGGGGCCTTCCGGCACGGGAAAGTCCGCGCTCGCCACGCAATTCATCGACGCAGGACTTCGCCAAGGGGAGCCGGGCGTCATCGCGATCTTCGAAGAGCGCCCCGAAGGATACATATCCCGCGCTGCCAGCCTCGGCATGAACCTGAGCACGCCGCAGAAGAAGGGAACCCTTGAAATCCTCTACCTTCGGCCGCTCGATCTTTCGGTCGATGAGCTCATGCAAGAGATCCTGGATGCCGTCAGGAGGGTTGGCGCAAAACGGTTGGTGATCGATTCGATGGTCGGGCTCGAGATGGCGCTGGCGCCCGGATTTCGTGAGGATTTTCGCGAGTCCCTGTATCGGATGATCGGCGCGTTGACCGGGGCCGGGGTCACGATCGTCAGCACGGTCGAAGTGGAAGATACGTTCACCGCGCTGCCCTTCAGCCAGTATGTGATCTCGTTCCTCACGGACGACATCATCCGCATGCGTTATGTGGAGATCGATGGCCAGATGCGCAAGGTGCTGGTCGTCATCAAGATGCGCGGGAGCAATCACAGCAAGGACATCCGCGAATATGTCATGACGGACAAAGGCGTGAAGATCCTCAGCCCGCGCGCGACCGATTACACGCGGCTGACCACCGGATCCCCGAACCGGATCGGCCAACCGGCCGAGTCCCCGCCGGAGCCGAAGGCGAGGTCGAACGCGAAGACGTAGAGCGCCTGCGAGACCGTTTCGAGGCCGAGGCGCTCGCCTCGATCAGATCACCTTTAGCAGCGTCTTCACCCTGCGGCGATCAGCGGCTCCCGGCCTCCGTGGACGGAGCCAGGTACCCTGGCCGCGCGGGCTGCGGGGACTTCGAGCTCGGCTTCGTGCGGACCTGTTGCCGCAGCTGCGGCGACGAGCTGCGGGTGCCCTTCTCCTGCAAATCGCGCGGCTGCTGTCCCTCGTGCATGGGCCGGCGGATGGCCGAGGGGG
>JAYUXQ010000206.1:0-2062 GCA_043752905.1 Nannocystis sp.
GCGTGATCATGTCGCGACCGTGGTTCATCGTCTCGAAGCCCCTGCGCGCGCCGTTTCGCGACGGTTCGACCGTCCTCATCCGCGACCTCGTCACGCGCATGCCCGGCGATCGCCCGCTGGTATACCTCGGCGATCCACGCCAGCCATTACGCATTTGCATCCACGGCGCCACCGCCGACACGATCCTCGATCACCCCGCGATGGGCTACAGCCCCGGGCTCTTCGCCAAGATCCGCGTGTTGCTCGCGATGTTGCATCCGCGTCGGCGCGGGTTGCCGGTGCACCTGTGCTTCACGCCGAACCCGATCACCTCGCGCGCGGTCGACCTGCTGCGATGGTTGCAGCCGCGACGGGTGCTCGTGCAGAGCCTGATGTCGGCGCACGGCTGTGAGGCCTGGGTGCCGCTGCTGCGCCCGCTCGACGCGATCGTCGTCCTCTCCGATCACACCCGCCAGCGCCTGATCACCGCGGGCGTCGACCCAAAAAAACTCCACAGGATCTACCCCGCTGTCGCCGCTGTCGCTGCCGACCCGCCGGACGAGGTCGCTGTTAGGAAGCGCCTGCTCTACGCCGGGGACCTCGACCTCGAGGTCGCCGCGCGCCTGATCGCCGTCGCCCGCGGCCTCGCCGCCCCGGACATGTTCGGCTGGTCGCTGACGATCGCCTGCCGGCCGAAGAGTGACACCGACGTCGTGGCCCGCGACCTGCTGCGGAGCGCGCTACCGACCGAGCTCGCCAGCGGTCGCGTGCGCCTGCTCGGCGAGGTCGACGATATGGACGCTCTGCTGCGCAGCGCCTCATTGCAGCTCTACGCCGCCGATCACGTGCGCCGCAAGGTCGACATTCCGCTGGTGTTGCTCGAGGGTCTGGCCCGCGGCGTGCCGGTGGTCGCCGTCGACGCCGATCCCGTGCGTGAGCTGTTCATGGTCGGCGCGCGCGTGGGCCTCGTGGCCGGGGCGGCAGCGCCTGCGGACCCGCAGGGCTTCGCCGACGCGGTCGCCGGGCAGTGCCGTCCAGAGACCCTGCGCGCCGCATCCTCGGCCGCGGCGGCCCTGGCGGATCGCGAGTTCTCGCTCGACCGCATGGTCCAGTGCTATGTTGCGCTCCACGACGCCCTGGAAGCCTCCTGATGCCCGACCCGGTCCACACTCCCGACACTGGCTCCGACGACCTCGCCGAGAACCGCGCCTATTACGACGCCTTCGCCGAGCGTTACGACCGCGACCGCGATCACGGCTATCACAAGCTGATCGACGACCAGGCCGCCGCGATCGTGCGTCGCTACTGCGCCGACAAGGACGTGCTCGAGGTCGGCTGCGGCACCGGGCTCGTGCTCAAGCGCGTGGCGCCGTACGCCCGCAGCGCCCGCGGCGTCGACCTCTCGCCCGGCATGCTCGCGCGGGCCCGCGAGCGCGGCCTCGAGGTGCAGGAGGGCAGCGCGACCGAGCTGCCCTTCGCCGACGCCAGCTTCGATCTCAGCTACTCGTTCAAGGTGCTCGCGCACATCCCCGACTGGGATGCCTGCATGCGTGAGATGGTCCGCGTCACTCGCCCGGGCGGCCTGTTGATCTTCGACATCTACAACCGCAATTCTCTGCGTTACCTCATCAAGCGCCTGTGGGGCCCGCGCAGCACCTCGGACGCCTTCCACGAGGGTGCGATCTCGACGCGCTTCTGGACCCCCGCGCAGGCGGCCGAGCACCTCCCCGGCGGCACCCGGATCCTCGACCGCTTCGGGATCCGCGTCACCACCCCGCACCCGATCTTCGCGCGCTTGCCCGTCCTCAGCGCCGTGCACAACCGCATCGAGTGGGCCCTCATGGACACCCCACTCGCCGCCCTCGCCGGCTTCTACGTGCTCGTGCTGGAGCGGCTGTGAGGGTCCTGGTCCTCAGCTCGACCTTCCCGCAATTCGTCGACGACCCCCGCGGTCGCTTCATCCTCCGCCACTGGGAGGCCCGCGCCCGCGGTGGCGACACCGTCCGCTTCCTCGTGCCCGACACCGCGTGGGTCCACGGCGACCTCGCCAGCGAATGCGAGGTCGTCCGCTTCCGCTACGCCC
>JAYUXQ010000207.1:0-2060 GCA_043752905.1 Nannocystis sp.
GCCGCATCGTCGCGGATGTCGGTGACCTGCACGACGTGAAGGTGCACACGACCCTCGCCGCCGCGCTCATGGCCGTGTCGCGGGTACGGCCGGCCCCGCGATGAGGGTGGCGGCCCGCGCGGCGTCCGTGATACGGTCGCGTCATGGAAACGTCGAGTCGCCGTATCAACCTTGCGAACGGAACCTCGTTGCATCTGCGCGAAGGCGGCGAAGGCTCGTCGACGACGCTGCTGATCCACGGCTGGGCCGTGCCGGGCACCGTGTGGGACCCCGTGCTCGAGCGCTGGCCCGCCAGAGCCGGCCGCGTGCTCGCGCCCGACCTGCGCGGCACCGGCTTCAGCTCCAAGCCCCGCGACGGCTACGGCCTCGAGGACGACGTCGCCGACGTGCTCGCCCTCATCGACGAGCTCGGCCTCAAGGACATCGCCGTCGTCGGCCACTCCAAGGGCGGAACGATCGCCCAGCGCGTCGCGCTCGAGCGCCCAGATCTGGTCCGCAAGCTGGTCCTGCTGTGCCCGGTGCCCGCCTCCGGCGTCCCGTTCGACGACGGCACCCTCGGCTACTTTCGCTCGCTGTGCGGCCCGCGTGATGGCCTCCAGCAGCTCCTCGTCATGACCACCGCGAAGGCCCCCGACCCGGCCCTGCTCAAGGCACTGGTCGAGTCGATGTCCTCGGTCGCGGTCGAGTCGCTGCTCGGCGGCCTCGACGCCTTTCGCACCGCCAACTTTGCCGATCGCATCGGCGGCATCAAGGCCCCGACCTTCATCATCGGCGGCGAGGCCGACCCCGTGCTCACGCCCGCGATGCTCACCGAGTTCGTCGCCGACAAGATCCCCGGCGCCAGGTTCCAGACGATCCCCGGTGTCGGCCACTACCCGCAGATCGAGGCCCCCGACGAGCTCACCCGCCTGCTCGTCGAGCTGACCGCCGGACCGACCGCGGTGACCACCGCAGCGTGAACGACCGCAGCGTGAACCACCGCAGCGTGAACCACCGCAGCTTCCCGCTCGACACGGTCCCGCCGCGCTCCTCGTACCATGCGGCCAGCGCCCGCGGGTCTCTCGCCGTGAAGAAGATACCGCCAGTGCCGGTGACACGTTCCATGTGACCTCCTGTACGTCTAGACTCTGGCGCGAGCGTGCCGGTCCGCAAGTACAAAAGTGCCACCGACACGCTGTTCTGGGGGGACGTGTGTGATGTGCTCACGGGGCATGTCGCCCCCCACAGCGTCGATCTCGTGGTCGCCGACCCGCCGTACAACATTGGCAAGCAATTCGCGACCACGCGCGACCGCTGGCCCGACGACGCCAGCTACCTCGCGTGGTGTGTCCGCTGGCTCGACCTCTGCGTCGAGCGCCTGACGCCGACCGGCAGCCTCTACCTGATGGCGAGCACGCAGAGCATGCCGCTGCTCGACCTGCATCTGCGCCGGCGCATGCACGTGCTGTCGCGCATCGTGTGGCACTACGACAGCTCCGGCGTGCAGGCGCGACGCCGCTTCGGATCGATGTACGAGCCGATCCTGCACTGCGTCCAGGACCCTTCCCGTTACACCTTCGAGGCCGATGCGATCCGCGTCGAGGCGCCGACCGGCGCGCGCCGCCGACTCATCGATCACCGCAAGCCCGTGCCCGCGGTGTATGCCAGCGACAAGGTGCCCGGCAACGTCTGGTACTTCCCGCGCGTCCGCTATCGCAGCCCCGAATACGAGGAGCACCCGACGCAAAAACCGGAGGCGCTGCTGGGCCGCATCATCGCCGCCAGCTCGCGCCCCGGGGACACCGTGCTCGACCTGTTCGCCGGCACCTGCACGACCTCCGCCGTCGCGCGCCGCATGGGCCGGCGCACGATCGCCGTCGAGCAGGAGGCCGACTATGTGGCGATCGGTCTGCGCCGACTCGAGCTGGCGACCCGCTTTCGCGGCGTGAAGCTGCGCCCGCTCGACAAGTACGGGCCCGGCTAAAGGGCGCGCCGTCGAGGATCCAGCGCCCGCCGATCTGCACCCGGGGGTCGGCGCGCAAGTGGTCGGCCCGCCCGTCGACCCTGCCAGGCTTCATGCC
>JAYUXQ010000208.1:0-2060 GCA_043752905.1 Nannocystis sp.
GCCACCTTTCGCACCTGCGTCGAGACCGGCGCCGACATCGCCCGCCTCGTCTTCGAGGTCACCGAGGCCCACGCCTTCCCCGACCTCAAGCTCTTGCGAAGGATCCTCGATCGCTACCGGGCCCAGGGCGCCCGCGTCGCCCTCGACGACATGGGCAGCGGCCACACCAGCCTGCTCTACCTCTCCGCCCTGCAACCCGACTACGTCAAGCTCGACCGCGGCCTGCTCAGCGGCCTCTCCCCCGACGACCCGCGCGTCCCGCTGCTCGGCGCCATGATCCGCTACGCCCACGACCTCGGCATCCGCGTCATCGCCGAGGGCGTCGAGTCCCGCGCCGAACTCGAGATCGTGCACAACCTCGGCGCCGACTTCGCCCAGGGCTACTTCCTCGCCCGCCCCGCCCCGCGCCCCGCCGGCCTCACCCCCGCCGCCCGCAGCTACCTCGACGACGCATCCGCTGCCGGAGCCGCGACCGCCGTCACCAGCAGATAATCGCGGCCCGTCACGTACACCTGTCGCCGGTGCTGCTGCAGATAGCGCTTGAAGTACGCGATATCCTTGATCACCAGCGACAGCTCGGGCTGACGAAAGTTCTTCTGCCGCGCCCCGTGGACCCGCTCGCCGTCGAGATAGCGACAGTTCGGCACCCCGAGGATCAACGCCCCGGTCTCACCGAGCTCGACCTGGACGAGCCGCCGTAGCAGCGCCGCGTCGTCGACCCCGGGGCTCTGCAGCACGCCCATCGCGATCACCAGATCGAAGCCGCCGAGCGCGGGCAATGCATTGACATCCGCGACCACGAAAGAAAAGTTGTCCCCGGGAAAGCGCTCACGCGCCAGCGCCAGCGCCGACGCGCTGTGGTCGACCCCGACGAAGCTCGCCCGCGCCGCCAGCCCGGGCTCGATCGCGTCGATCAACGCGAACATGTCCCCGCGGTTGCCCCCGAGCTCGAGGATCCGCGGCGCCGCCGGTAATCCCGCCCGCGCCAGCGCGTCCGCGAAGTCGATCACCAGGTCCGGGTCCTCGAGCTTCGAGATCCGCTGATACCCGCTGTCACGCCCATAGCGCTCGCTCGCCTCGACCTCGCCCATCTGCCAGCGCGCCGACGCATCGAGCCGCTCGAAGCGCAGCTCGACCGTTCCATCACCCACCACCCCCGGCGTCAGCATGCGCATCCCCAGCCGCTCCGCGAGGTCGACCCACACGCGATACGGCCGGTGCACGTACACCCGCCCCGCCACCTCGACCTGCTCGCCCGCGTAGCAGCCGCGCCCGCGGTCCGGGTCGAGCGCCGTCCAGCGGACGACCTCGTCCCCCGCCGCGAGGTGAGCCCTCAGGTGCTCGATCACCGCGAGCAGCGACACCCCGGCCGACTCACTCACCGCCTCGGCACCAGCACCTTGTCGATGATATGCACGTAGCCGTTGCTCGCCTTGATGTCCGTCTCGATCAGCTTCGCTCCGCCGACGCGCACGTCCGACTCCTCGACCTTGACATCGACATCCATGCCGAGCGTCGTCGGGGCGGTGCGAAAGTTGCCGAGCTTGCCGACGTCGTGCGTGCCCGGCACGATGTGATACTTGAGCACGCGCTCGAGCTCGGCCGGGTTCTTCTTCCACTTCTCGACCTGCCCCTTGGGCAAGCTCTTGAACGCGTCGTCGGTCGGCACCAGCACCGTGAACCCCGCCCCGTCCATGCTGCGCAGCTGCTTGGCGAGGTCGGTGGTGAGGATCAGCTCGGCGAAGGTCTTGCCGTTCGCCTGCCCCTCGACGGTCGCCAGCACGTCCCTGGTCGCCGCCGCCGGCCCGGGCTTCGCCGGAGCATCTGCGCTCGCCTCCGGCTTCGACGCGTCGTCGCCGTTGTCTTCGGGGTTCTGCGGCGTGACATCGTCGGCGGGCGGCGTCTCGGGCTGCGCCGTCGCGTCGGGCGGCGTGCTCGAGGCACCATCGGACTTGCAGGCCAGCAGCAACAGGGCGGGGATCAGGAGGACCTTGAACATGCAGACACTATGGGCCTTTGCGCGCGAAACCGGCAACTTTACGGCGTTGCGATCCGCGACC
>JAYUXQ010000209.1:0-2059 GCA_043752905.1 Nannocystis sp.
GTAAAGCGCAACGACGACGGCGCGTGGAGCATGGCATTCGATTTTGCTAGCGCTGGGCAGATTTCGCTGACGTGCCAAGATCTGGAATTTTTCTACGACGGTACGGAGCCAGAATCTCGACCTTAATCGCATTTCTGAGGCCAACACAGGTCTCCCGCTCACGTCCTTCGCCTGGAGCCAGAATTTCGTCCATACGCCACGCTCGCTAGATCCACGGCGTCGGCGCGCCGGGGCCCGCGTGGAGTAGGTGGATCCCGAGCTCGGCGCAGATCGTCCGCAGTGAATGTGCGATGTAGGCCGCGCCGAGATCGACGTAATACTCGCGCGGGATGCCGTGGCCGGTGACCGCCCGGCGCAGCCCATCCTCCTGGTGCTCGGCGGCCTCGTGGAGGAAAAATTCGCTGTTGATGAGAAAGCGTGACGCGACGTCGATCTGCGTCAGCAGGTACGCCTTCTTGCGCAGCACGCCGTCCTGGTCGAAGACGGGCGGCCCGTGCATCGCGTCGCCCATCCACAGGTCGCCCGGCAGCTCGACCGTGAAGGGCCCGACGCTCGCGCGCCGGCGTCGCCCGCGGCCGCGCCGACAGCCCGTGCGCGCGCAGCAGGCGGACCACGCTCGACCTGGCGAGCGCGCCCGAAGCGACGAGCTTCGCCCGCTCGACCGCGCGGATGAGCACGCGGACGCTGCGCCGCGGCACCTCCCGCCACAGCGCCAGGATGTGCTTTGCGACCGCCTCGGGGATCGCCCGGCAGGTGCCGGTGTCGGATCGCGGGTGTGACTCGAGCGCGGTCAGACCTCCGCGGCTGTATTGGTGGTACCAGCCCTCGAGCGTGCGCGCCACGACACAGCTCGCCTCCACCGTGGCCCAGGTCCGCCACAAGTTCCTGGCGAGGAAGCCAGGCAGCACTTAAAAGACCCCGCCGCACGACGGGCAGCGGTATCACCGTGCCCCCCTTCACGCTCGACGCGTAGCCATGCTCGAGGTGCACAGGCACCTGCGGTGGGTGAAGGTCGCGGGGTTGCCCTCCGTGATCTCCAAGCCCCACTCCCCGGTCCGAGGCTGACCCATCACGAGGTCAAGCTACGCGCTCAGTTCGACCCGGCACACGGCGACGGTGGTCGAGGCGGGGCCGAACGTGGTGCTGGAGCCGGTGCTCGTGCCGGTGTCGGTGTCGGCAATGCTGACCTCGCCTTGCTCGACGTGGCAAGCGAGGATGGCAGCGAGGAAAGGGACGCGGCGAAGCATGGTCGGTGTCAATTCTCGAAGCAGTACGACGCGGACTTTCTCAACCCCTTGTAAGCGCTCGCCTTTCGCCACAAGTCCGCGTCGTACTTCATGAATTCGCTCAGGGTCTGACTTCCCGCGAGTCCCCAAAACTCTCGGGAGTCGGCCCCCCTCTTGGAGAGCTGGTGGAGGCGCTTGGAGCCGCACAGCGGCGACAAGCGCCGTGTGCTCGCGGATGACCGTTGGGACAGATGGAGGACCCGCCGGGTCGGCGGGTGGAGTCGTCGGCATGGTGCTGACGACTTGGCGAAGCCGCGCGAGCGCAGGGTGGGTGTCAGGTGGGTGGTTGCCGTCGTGGCCATGAAGTGCGCAGCCGTGCCTGCGCGGTAGGATACATCCAAGTGTCGACCGAGGACCAGACCCTCGGGCCTGACGCCCAGCGTATCGCCCTCGAGCGGTGGGCCATCGCCCGCGGTGTTGTGCTGGTCGGCGTGTTCGAGGACCGCGGCGTGTCCGGGGCGACGGCCCTCGATCGCCGGCCGACCACCATGCGGGCTTGCTCGTCGCCACGAAGCGCGACCGCTTCGCCCGCGACGTCATCCTCGCGGCCCAGCTCGAGCACGATGATGCGTCGGATCCTCGACATTTTCGGCGCCTTCGAGCGGGACCTTATCCGCGCCCGCACCCGCGCAGCGCTGGCGGTCAAGCGCGCAAAGGGTCTGAAGTTCGGCGCGTGGCGCCGTATGGCTACCGCATCAACGGCGACCGGCTCGAGCCGGAGGTCGGCGAGCGACAGGCGATCATCCGCAGCGTCGCACTGGCGAAGAGCGGCT